>JAFZHO010000137.1 GCA_017554835.1 Clostridia bacterium | reverse complement strand
CCTTATAAGTAAGCTTTAAGATTTTAAATGGAGGTTTTTCGAGATGGCAAGAATTAAAGGCGCAATGGCTGCCAGAAAAAGACATAAAAAAATATTGAAGCTTGCTAAAGGCTTCAGAGGTGCTCAGAGCAAGCAGTACAGAGTTGCTAAGCAGTCTGTAATGAGAGCTCTCGCATATTCCTACGTTGGCAGAAAGAACAGAAAGAGAGACTTCAGAAAACTCTGGATCGCTCGTATCAACGCTGAAACAAGAAAGAACGGTCTTTCTTACAGCCGTTTCATGAACGGTCTCAAGAGAGCAGGTATCGTAATGAACCGTAAGATGCTTTCAGAAATCGCAATCAATGATAAAGAAGCTTTCGCTAAACTAGTTGAAACTGCTAAAAACGCTCTTTAATATTAAGTAAATAAAAACACTTAAAATATTTAATTATTTTAGGTGTTTTTTTTATTAAAAAAGTATGTTATAATGAAAAAAATGCTATTCGGGCAGGTGAAGAAAATGAATACCTTATTTCATTCTGTTACTCTTGATAAAGATAAGTGCAAAGGATGCACTAACTGCGTAAAAAGATGTCCCACCGAGGCAATCAGAGTTCGAAAATCCAAGGCAACCATTATTTCCGAGCGTTGTATTGACTGCGGCGAATGTATCAGAGTTTGTCCTCATAAGGCAAAAAAAGCTGTTTCTGATGATTTTGATATTCTTGATAACTTTAAATATAAGGTAGCACTGCCTGCGCCAAGTCTTTATGGCCAATTTGATGGAATTGATAATATAGATTATATTCTTGACGGACTTATTAAGCTTGGTTTTGACGATGTTTTCGAGGTTTCTGCAGGTGCTGAAATTGTTTCAGATTTTAGTCGAAAATATATCAAGAATGAAGAAAATATCCCGTATCCTATAATTTCATCTGCTTGTCCTGCCGTTGTCCGACTTATTAAGGCAAGATTTCCAAGTCTCTGTAAGAACGTTTTGCCTGTTTTAGCACCTATTGACGTTTCTGCAAAATTGGCAAGAGAAAAAGCAATGAAGGAAACGGGACTTAAAAGCAGTGAAATAGGAATAATATTTATAACTCCTTGCCCTGCAAAAGTAACTGCTGCCTTTAATCACGAGGATTTTGACGAAAAAACCGTTGACGGCGCAATTTCTATGCAAAGAGTTTATAAAAAACTTGCCGCAGAGGTTAAAAAATCAGATAATCCGGCCCAATTTTCAAAATCAGGAATTATGGGAGTAGGATGGGCAGCATCAGGTGGAGAATGCGCCGCTCTTTTGAAGGATAAATATCTTGCCGCCGATGGTATCGAAAACGTTATCAAGGTTCTTGAAGAGGTAGAGGATGGCAAGCTTGATTATCTTGATTTTATCGAGCTTAATGCTTGCACGGGCGGATGCGTTGGAGGATGTCTGACGGTTGAAAATCCTTTTGTTGCAAAAGCCAGAATTCAGGAACTTAGAAAATATTTGCCCGTTTCTCAGAATAAATCTGATTATGATAATAAAGATGATATGCTCAGAAGTGAGACTTTATCATATAGTTCAATATTAAAACTTGATGATGACGTCGTTGTTGCTATGAAAAAAATGATGGAAATCGGAAAGATAAAGGAACTTTTGCCCGGAATTGACTGCGGAACTTGTGGTTCGCCATCTTGCCGTGCTTTTGCAGAGGACGTAGTTTCGGGAAAAGCATATATGTCCGACTGTATTTTCATTTATAAAGAAACAATAACTGAACTTATTCAAAAAGTGCCTGATTTTGGCGAAATTATTTCAAAAACGGAATGGGGAATAAAAGATGAATCAAAATGATTTAGCTAATAAACTTGGGCTTTTACCCGTTAATAATATCGAAGATAAAAAAGACGTAACGGGATGCTACGTTGGAGATTTGCTCAGTTTCGTAATGGGAAGAGCAAACCCGGGTGATTTATGGATTACCGTTATGAATAATATAAATATTGTTGCAGTTGGAGTTATGGCTGACGTTTCTTGCATTGTATTATGCGAGGACGTTAACGCAGATGATGACGTTATTCAAAGAGCAACAGAAAAAGGAATTATGATATATAAAAGTCCTCTTACTGCTTTTGAACTTTCAAAAGAAATAGGAAAATACATATAACTATGGAAAAACTATTTTATGATTTTCATATTCATTCCTGCCTTTCTCCTTGTGGAGACGAGGATATGACTCCTAACAACATAGTTAATATGGCAATGCTCAACGGTCTTAACTGCATTGCAGTTACTGACCATAACTGCGTTTTGAATTGCGAAGCAGCTATAAATATCGGAAAAAAACAAGGCATTACCGTTTTGCCGGGAATGGAGCTTGAAACCTCGGAAGAGGTTCATATTCTCTGCCTTTTTCCTTGTCTTGAAAAGGCGAAAAGTTTTTCTGATTATGTTTCTTCCAATATGCCGAAAATACCTTTAGATAAAGAAATTTTCGGTGAGGAAATAATTATGGACGACGAGGATAAGATAATCGGAAATCTTGATACTCTTTTAAACGTTGCAACCTTTATTTCCTGCGATGATATATCAAAAATTATCAAAGATTATGGTGGAGTTGCAATCGCTGCCCACGTTGACAAAATGGCAAACAGTATTATCTCAAACCTTGGTTTTATAACGGAGGAAATGGGATTTTCCACTATTGAATTTTCGAAAAACTGTCCCGAAGATTTTTTATCTTCGAAAAAATATTTAGATGGTTATAATTATTTATATAACTCAGATGCCCATTATTTATGGGATATAAACGATAATAACAGGTTTATTGAGGTAGAAGAAAATACCCCCGAAGCTATTATCGAATTTTTATCAAAAAGGAAGTGAATTTTAAATGAATCCAGACCCGCGAAGTAGAAAAAAATTAAATATTATTTGTGGGCCAGGGAGCATTTAAAAACCTACGCTCACAAAAAAAGAAGGAGCGTGTTTAAATTGATAAATTTCTACAAAACAATTGACGGAAAATTAGAAATTCTTCAGGAAATTGAAAACGGTTGTTGGATAAACGTAGTTGACCCAACGTCTGATGAGATTTCTGAATTATGCGAAAAATACGGATTTGAAAAAGATTTTATTATGTCCGCCCTTGACGAAGAGGAAACCTCTCATATCGATAAAGAGGATGACCAGACTTTTATAATCAGTGACGTGCCATATGTTCAGAACGAAGGGGAGAATATATATTATTCTACTATTCCTCTTGGAATTATCGTTTCAAGCCAGCATATTCTGACAATAAGTCTTAAAGAAACGGTGATTATAAGAGAAATTATTGAGGGTAGCATAAAAAATATTAATACATCTTTTAAAACCCAATTTGTATTATATTTGCAGCTGAAAATAGCATCAAAATATCTTCTTTATCTTAAACAGATTGACAGACTTTCAAAATACGTTGAGAAAAAACTTCATCAATCAATGAGAAATAAAGAACTTATTCAGCTTCTTGATTTGAGAAAATCTCTTGTCTTCTTCTCAACCTCATTGAAAGCAAATGAGGCCACGCTGGAAAAAATGATGCGCGGCAGGGTTATAAAATTATACGAAGAAGACCAGGACCTTTTGGAAGACGTTCTTATTGAGGTTAAGCAGGCAATTGAAATGTCTACTATCTATTCAAACGTTTTAAGCGGAACGATGGATGCGTTTGCTTCTATTATTTCAAATAACCTGAATATCGTTATGAAGGTTCTCACTTCTATTACTATACTTATGGCCATTCCAACTATGATTGCAAGCTTTTACGGAATGAACGTAAAGGATTTACCCTTGCCATATACCTGGTTCCCATTGGCTTTTGCGGGGGTTGTTACTCTTATCGTTGGAATTATTCTTTGGAAAAAAGGAATGTTTAAATAAACCAAACGGTTTCACTTATGAAAATATCTAAGTGAGACCGTTTTTTTGTTATAAAAATAAAGATTTATCATATATATTTTGTGGAGGTGTATATGATGGATTATCGATATAGCAAAAAAAAATCAAAGAAAAAAGAAAAAGGATATAACGTGATTTATAATCAGCTTGTTATCTCCCTTGTTGCAGTTATTGTCATCTTGTTTTCACGGCTTATATTTAAAAACGAAGGTTTAAATAATGAATTTTTCAGCAAATTATCAGAGAATATAAGTCTGGAGGACTTAAACGAAAAAGTAGTAAGCGTCTTTTCACAAAGTCAGATTATTGAAGATATTCTCGGCATAAACGAAAAAGAAGCAACCTTTGAAACGGATGGACCAACCTATGAACGAGCATAAAATTCTGAGGGACAAAGCAGATATTAAAATCGGCAAAATCAGAATAAGCCCTGTTTTTATTGGAATGATGATACTATTTTCCTTCTTTGCGGACTATTTGTATTTGCTTTTAACTCTTGCTTTTGCGCTTATGCACGAATTTGCCCATCTTCTTGTTCTGAAATACTATAATAAGACTGTAAAGGAGATTTACTTTAAACCCTTTGGAATCTCTATTATAAAAGACGAAAAAAATCTTACCTTGAATCAGGAGATTTTTGTTGCCTTTGCAGGACCATTTTTTAATTTATTTTGTTTTTTAGCGCTTATATTTCTGAATTTTTATTAT
>JAFZHO010000136.1 GCA_017554835.1 Clostridia bacterium | reverse complement strand
TTGCTCATTTTAGAGAGCTTTTGTTTGGTGTCGAGCTGTAAATCAGCAAGAAGCCTTCTCGCCTTTTGGGCATCAAAATTCTCGTAAAATTCTTCATAGTATCTTATAACCTTGTCAACAGTCATAGACTTATCAAGGAAGGTTCGCTCTGGTAAATATGAAATAATTTTTTTACTTTCAATGCCTATTTCTTTTCCGTTCACAAGAACCTTTCCGCCCGATGCTGTAAGCAGGTCGTTTATTATTTTAATAAGGGTTGATTTTCCCGTACCGTTTTTACCTAACAGCCCTATTATTTTTCCTCTTGGTATTGTCAGATTTATATTATCTAAAACCTTTTTATTTCCATAACTTTTTTCCAGTTCTTTTAATTCAAGTAAGTTCATTATTTATCTCCTTTCAGTTCTTTAAGATATTCTAACGCTTGCTTTTCGTCATATCCTATGCTTTTCATGCTAAGCAAAAAGTTTTTAGATAGCTCGTCAGCGTATTGCTTTTTATAGCGCAATATAAGGTCGGTGTCAGTCGTTACGAATTTTCCGTTGGTTCTCTCGGTGTATATAAGTTTTAGGTCCTCAAGCTCTAATAGTGCCTTTTGCATAGTATTAGGGTTTACCTTCGTTTCCATCGCTAGTTCTCTCACCGATGGAAGCCGTTCACCGACGCCAAAATGCCCCGAAATTATATGAATTTTAATCTGCTCAACAAGTTGAATATATATCGGCGTATTGTTATCAAATTTAAAGTTCAAGGCTCCGCCCCCCGCTGTATTATTTGATTAATACAATAATACAATATAAGCAAGCTTTTGTCAAGAACTTTTGCCCCTAAATTTAACAGGTTTCCTTCCTGATATCACAAAATAAACTAAGGAGCATCACCTCAAGGTGTATGCTCCTTAGTTTTTGGCGGAGAAGGAGGGATTCGAACCCTCGAACCACTTGTAATGGTTACACGATTTCCAATCGTGCGCGCTCGACCGGGCTACGCGACTTCTCCATATCAGCCGAAGATTATTATATATCGTCCTCGGCAAAAAATCAAGTAATTTTTAATTTTTTTCATAAGCTTTTTGCAATAGTCCGATTTTACTCTTTATCATACTTCGAAGCTCTTCAGGGGCAGTGACCTCCATATCGACGCCAAATTGCATTATCCAACCTACAAGTCCCTCGCTTATCAGCCCCTTTGTTCTGAAGCTAAAGCGTCGGTCCGAAACGCCGATTATATGTATTTTCTCTCCAAAACGGTCGATTACCTGTTCAAGTAGTTCGAAACTACAGCTAAGCTCAATTTCGCAAAGCCTTCCACCAAACATATTAAAGGTCTTAGAGGCGTAATCCGCAATATCAAACCTTTCTTTATATTCGCTTACCTCGCTAAAATGACGGCTTTTCTCGTTCAATAAATTCACCGACTTCATTCGGTCGATTCTCAGATGCATAAGATTATTATACTTTTCGTTATTGCAAACAAGATAATAATGGTCGTCCATCCAGACAAGCGCATATGGGCTTAAGACGAAATTCTTTTCCTTGAATGAGATTTTTCGGCTATCGTCAATCTTCCTGGTGCGGTATTTAAGCGAAATCTTTTTACCCTCTTCTATAGCCTGACGAAGCATATCTATATTTATATATATTTCTTCATTGTCACACTTGTGAGAATATCCTATATAAATGCTTCTTTCCCTTTCATGTGCCTGTTGCTTAGACATCATTGATTCAAGCTTACCTACAAGTTCGCGGGTTTTCTTGGGAGTTATAAAATCTGCCGATTGAACTGCGTCGGTAAGCAGATATATTTCGGGAATTTCAAGCTCTCGCGACGCCATAAAAAATCCCGCCTTTGGCGTTCTGGTTTTTACGATATCATAACCATAGTATATAAGATTTTCTATATCATCGTAAATCGCCTTGCGCTCTGCTCTTATATCATATTTTGCCAGATGTTCACAGATTTCTGTTGCATTCAAGGGATGCTCCTCATCAGAGAATTTTCGCAAAATATCGACAATATATAAAATTTTCAGTTTGCTTCCAAACCTTGCTTCCATTTTTCAACCTCTTTTATAAAATCGTCATATCCATACAAAGAATTTACAATATCAAGCAACGCATTAGTTGTCAAAAAATCAGGCAGATTTAAATATCCAAGCAGGCCTTTTCTTAAAATAGACGAGTGTTCTCCACCCGTAAGTCCTAAAGAAAAAAGGTCGGTTTTTGTGACCGTTCTCCCCCTTTTTTCAATTCTTGTTCCCGTTATACCCATTCTTTCAAGAGATTTTATGATAAGGGCATCATCGGTGCCCTCAACGCCTACAACACCGT
>JAFZHO010000010.1 GCA_017554835.1 Clostridia bacterium | reverse complement strand
TAATAAAGTGATTATGTTTATTAAATAATAAAGTGATTTGATGGTGATATTATGCCCGAATGGTTGGACTACGTTATAACTGAATATATACTGATTGTTCCTGCTATCATAATCGGACTTTCTGTTCATGAATTTTTCCACGCTTTTATTGCTTATAAGCTTGGAGATTATACTGCAAAAGAGGATGGCAGATTATCTCTTAATCCTCTTCGCCATATTGATATAGTGGGGCTTATATTTCTTTTCCTTTTGAAATTTGGATGGGCAAAACCCGTATCGGTAAACCCTATGACTTTTAAAAATCCCAAAAGGGGAATGATGTGGACTGCTATGGCAGGGCCTTTATCAAACTTTGCCGTTGCGTTTATCTCGGCGGGACTTTACTGCGGATACGTTTCTGCTTTTGGTAATACCGAATTTTACGGAAGCGTTATCAGCGAATATATCGAACTTCTTTTTGTTTATATAATTTTGGTAAATATAGGTCTCGGATTATTTAATCTTATACCTTTGCCACCTCTTGATGGGTCAAGAATTCTTGGCGGATTTGTTTCTGATAAAACGTATATCTCTCTTATAAAAGCAGAAAGATACGCGCCTTTATTTTTCGTTGCTATAATTTTATTAAGCTATACTCCTTTTGATATATTGAGACCTCTTAGCGTTTTGAGAGTTATTATACTTAACGGATTTATGGCTTTTTGGGGACTTATTTTTTAACGTTTAAACTTTTGGGGGATTTTGATGGAAACCGTTTCATTTAAGTTGGAGGTTTTTGAGGGGCCTTTGGACCTTCTGCTTCATCTTATTTCAAAAAACAAAATTAATATATATGATATTCCCATTGCAGATATTCTGGAGCAGTATCTTGACCATCTTGACGAAATGAAAAAGATGGATATGGAACTTACTGCGGATTTTCTTTCAATGGCAAGTTATCTTCTTTATATCAAGTCCAAGATGCTTCTTCCAAAGCATGAGGACGAGGAGGAAGAAAAAGACCCAAGAGAAGAGCTTGTTGCTCGACTTATTGAATATCAGAAATATAAAAACGTTCTTCCTACTTTCCAGGAATTTTTCGAAAATGGAAGAAAAACCTACGTTAAAGATATTGATGATATAATTTTTGACCCCGTTTATAAAAAGAATCATACGTTGGACGAGCTTTTGGAAGCTTATGACAGAGTTCTCACCAGAACCAAAAGAAGAATCCCGCCAACCGTAAGTTCTTTTACGAGAGTTGTGGGAAGAAAAATTGTTTCCGTTAACTCAAAAATCATTTTTATACTTAAAAATCTACTTCGAAGAAAAGATAATTCTTTCAGAGAAATTATTTATAAATCAAAAACAAAAAGCGAAGCAGTCGCAACTTTTCTTGCCTTTCTTGAACTTATCAAGGCAAACAGAATAAAGGTATCTGAGAAAGGCAAAAATGATTATGAGATTTCTTTGATAAAAAATAGCGAAAGGGAGGAGCAATAATGGAAATTAAAAAAATCGAATCAGCAATTGAGGGGATTTTATTTGCAAGCGGAAAACCTATTTCCGAAGAGAAAATTGCTTTGGCCCTTGAACTTGATATTAAGACCTTTAAATCAATTATTTCAAAATTTATGTCAGATTATAATAGCGAAGAAAAAGGGCTTAAAATCATTAAAATTAACGATGATTACCAACTTTGCACAAGAAGCGAATATAGCGAATATATAAAAAGAGCCCTTGATAACAGAAAGAATTTCGGGCTTTCTGCGGCGGCTATGGAGATTCTGGCAATTACTGCGTATAATCAACCTGTAACGAGAGCATACGTTGAGCAGATAAGAGGGGTTGACTGCACGGGAATTATGGCGAACCTTATCGAAAAAGGTCTTCTCGAAAAGAAAGGCCATCTTGACGTTCCCGGAAAACCCAGTCTTTATTTTGTTACAAGTGAGTTTTTCAGATGCTTTAATATTTCAAGTCTTTCTGAACTTCCAAAAATCGATGACAGTGATATTAAAAATGCTATTAAAGAAAACGAAGAAGCCCAGATAAAGCTTGATATTCCGGAAGAAAATCAAAATCAGGCGGTGGAATAATGGCCGGGGTTTTTCTTTGGATTTTATATGCTTTTCTGATTATTATCGGGGTTTTGCTTTTTGCTTTTGTTTTATTATCATTTGCAAAATATCAGGTTTATTTTTATAAAGACCCTGAAAAATATGAGATAAAAATCAAAGCAGGTTTTTTCACGGTTTATAAACTTCCGTCAAAAAAGAAAAAATCCACTGATGAAGAAAATCAGAAAAAATCCAAAAAAGTATTTTTCGATAAAGATGAAAAGGATATAAAAATCCGTATAGGCGATTCGGATTTGAGTATTTTGGAAATCGGCAGAAATATGGGCGAAATTTCCTCGGAACTTAAAGAGATTTTTGAAACCTCTATGGAAATGATAAAATATTTTGGCAAATCATTATCTTTCAAATACCTTAATATTCAGATAATCGTTTCAGATGATGACCCTGCAGATACGGGAAGAAATTACGGCCTTTTATGCAGCGTTTTTTATCCCGTTATGGAGTTTATTTCCCATAAGGTAAAAATTAAAAAACATTCTTATGATTTGGGTTATAATTTCAGCGAAGTAAGACCATATTATAAGATAGAAGGTCAGGCAAGATTAAGGGGCTTTCATCTTTTAAGATTGCTTATAAAGTCTTTTGGAATTTTTCCAAAAGTTGATAATATCAAAAATATTAATAAAAAGGCGGTATAAATATTATGGAACATCCAATTAACGGTTTACTTGACGTAACAATGCAAAAAATTAGAGAAATGATAGACGTAAATACTATCATAGGCGATGCGATAACAACTGCTGATGGAATGACTATCATTCCCGTTTCCAAACTATCTGTTGGTTTTGGTAGCGGCGGAAGTGACCACGGCGCAAAAGGAACCGATGGTAAAGCAAATTTCGGCGGCGGAAGCGGAGCCGGTATTTCTATTACTCCGATTTTATTTTTGGTCGTTGGTAATGGTCAGGTGAGAACAATTCCTGTTGATACCACTCCTTCAAATACTGATAAACTTCTTGGAAATCTTCCGGAAATTATCAATACTCTTTCTTCGTTATTCAAAAAGGATAAAAAAGAAAACACCGATATAAAACAGAATATCTAATTCAGGTAGTCTAATAAATACCACCTGCTCATATATTTAGATAATAAATATATTTTGGTAGGTGGTTTTTATATGAAAAATACTCTTTCTCTGGTGCTTATTATTCTGATTATCATTCCTGTTTTTTGCTATATTATTACCGAGAATGAGGAATCTTCGCCCGTTATATTATCTCAAAGAGAACTCACGCAAGAGCACCACGAGATAGTAGAAAAACTTCAGATATCTGCAAAAAGCTGCGTTTTAATGGATGGGAAAACGGGAGAAGTCTTATACGGCAAAAACGAGAAAGCACTTCTTCCCATGGCGAGCACCACCAAAATAATGACTGCTATAATCGCTATTGAAAAACTGAAACTTGATTCTATTGCAAAAATCAGGTTTCAGGATATCAATATAGAGGGAAGCAATATCTACATAAAAGAAGAGGATAAACTTACTATAAAAGATTTGCTCTACGGGCTTTTGCTTGAGTCGGGGAACGACTGCGCTAACGTTCTTGCCTATAATGTGGCAGGAGGAAAAGAAGAGTTTGCAAAGCTCATGAACGAAAAGGCCGGGGAAATAGGCCTTGAAAATACTAAATTTCAAAACCCATCGGGGCTTCACCACGAGGAGCATTATACAACTGCCAAAGATATGGCAAAAATTATGATATACGCTATGAAAAATCCCGTTTTCAGAGAAATAACCGCCTGCAAAAAAATGAAGTTATCAGATGGGAAAATAGCCGATAATCATAATAAACTCCTTGATATGACTGATTATTGCACGGGTGGAAAAACCGGCTTTACCAAAAAAGCGGGGAGATGCCTTGTTTCAAGCGGAGCAAAAAACGGCTCGGAATACGTGGTAGTTACCTTAAACGCACCTGACGACTGGGATGACCATATTAAACTTTATGAATATGGGTTTTCAAATTTTCATCCCGTTATTTTATGCACCGATGAGAAAATCGAAATTGACGTTGTTGGCGGCAAAGAAGAAAGTTGCACTCTTAAAAACGAAAAAAATATTATTACACGCAATTCAAAAATAAAAAACGGATATAAAAAAAGAGTAATTTTAAATAGATTTTTATACGCTCCATTGAAAAAGGGAGACGCAGTTGGGAAAATAGAGTTCTATAACGAAAATGGAGTAATCGATTTTACGAATCTCGTTATAGAAAAGGATATAGAAAAATCAAAGCGAGGGATTTTTAAATGGCTAAAATAAACGTGGAAAGACTTCAGAAATATCTTGCAAACTGTGGAGTCTGTTCCAGAAGAGCAGCAGAAAAATTAATAGAACAAGGCAGAGTAAAAGTTAACGGACGACCTGCGTTTTTAGGGCAGAAGGTTGACGGAATAAACGACGTTATCCACGTTGATGGTCATAAAATAAACGCTCCAAAAATCAAAAACGTATATTATATGCTATATAAGCCCAGAGGATACGTTACAACAATGAGCGACGAAATGAATAGAAAATGTATTGCCGATTTAACCTATTCCATAAACGAGAGGGTATTCCCCGTTGGGCGTCTTGATAAAGATTCTGAGGGACTTTTGCTTCTGACAAACGACGGCGATTTTGCAAATAGAATCACTCATCCAAGATTTCAGATTTTTAAGACATATAGAGTAGTCGTTTCGGGAAACGTTACAATTGAAAAACTTGATAAAATCCGTGAAGGCGTTGAAGTTTCTGAT
>JAFZHO010000135.1 GCA_017554835.1 Clostridia bacterium | reverse complement strand
GCCGCGCACAAGAACGATGCAGTGCATATCCATCATCTCTGCTGTTCTGACTATCTGGGTATTAACAAGCCCCGTAAGAAGAACGGAATGGTCCTTAACAAAAGCAAGAACGTCGCTCATCATATCGCTTCCGCAGGCGGAAGAAACAAGAGCGTCAAGTTTTTCCTCACCTGTAATAACTTCTGCTTCGAGAATGTTTTTAATATCATTAACCGTCATAATTTTTTTCATCCTATAATATTTTTTTATATTATATCATTATATTATATATAAATACAACCATATAATTTTATTTTTTTGTTAAAAGGTCTATTGACTACTTTTAAACAAAGGATTATAATTGTATTTAACTAAATTGTTAAACAAATAACATTTATATATTTTTGGAGGTTTTAATATGGCAAGAGTTTATAATTTCAGTGCCGGTCCATCTGCGCTTCCTGAAAGCGTTTTGAAAATCGCTCAGCAAGAAATGCTTGAATACGGTGATAGCGGAATGTCCGTTATGGAAATGAGCCACAGATCAAAAGTTTATGAAAGCATCATTAATGCTTGCGAGGAAAAACTTAGAAAGGTTATGAATATTCCCGATAACTATAAAGTTCTTTTCCTTCAGGGCGGAGCATCAAGCCAGTTCGCTATGATTCCCCTTAATCTTCTTAATAAAACAAATAAAGCCGATATCGTTCTTACAGGCGTTTGGGCTAAAAAAGCTTATAAAGAAGCTTCAAAATACGGCGAAATGAACGTTATCGCATCTTCTGAGGATAAAACTTTCTCATATATTCCTGAGCTTGATGAATCTAAATTCAATAAAGATGCAGATTATTTCTATATCTGCTCAAATAACACTATCTACGGAACAAGATTCAAAAACTTCCCCGAAACAGGAAACGTTCCTCTGATTGCTGATATGTCTTCTGAAATTCTTTCAAGAAAAATCGACGTATCAAAATTCGGCGTTATCTTCGCCGGCGCTCAGAAAAATATGGGTCCTGCAGGTCTTACCGTTTGTATCATCAGAGAAGACCTGATCGGTAACGCTATGGATATCACTCCTACTATGTTTGATTACAAAACTCATAGCGAAAACGGTTCTATGTTCAATACTCCTCCTACTTATGCTATCTATATCTGCAAACTTATGCTTGATTGGCTTGACGAAATGGGCGGAATTGACGCTATGGAAAAAATCAACGAGGAAAAAGCTGCTACTTTATATAATTTCCTTGATAATTCAAAAATGTTCAGCGCAACTGTAGAAGGTGATTCACGTTCTATTATGAATATTCCTTTTGTAACAGGAAACGAAGAACTTGATAAAAAATTCATCGCAGAAGCAACAAAAGCAGGTTTTGTTAACCTTAAAGGCCATAGAAGTGTTGGCGGTATGAGAGCTTCTATCTATAATGCTATGCCACTTGAAGGCGTTAAAAAACTTGTTGAATTTATGGCTGAATTTGAGAAAAACAACTAAGAGGTATCTATTATGTTCAATATTAAAACTATGAATAAAATCGCTGCTTGCGGTCTTGATCTTTTTGAAAAAGATCTTTTCACTTGCGGTGATGATCTTAATAATGAGGACGGTATTTTAGTCCGTTCTGCTTCTCTTCACGAATACGATATGCCCGAAAACCTTAAAGCAATTGCAAGAGCAGGCGCAGGCGTTAATAATATTCCCATCGATGCTTGCAGCGAAAAAGGTATCGTAGTTTTCAATACTCCGGGTGCAAATGCAAACGCAGTTAAAGAACTAACTATTTTAGGTCTTTTTATGGCTTCAAGAAAAGTTTCAGACGGTATCAACTGGGCAAAAACTCTTATCGGCGAAGGCGATAGCGTAGGAAAACTTGTTGAAAAAGGAAAAGGTTCATTCGCAGGTAACGAAATTGCAGGCAAAAAGCTTGGCGTTATCGGTCTTGGTGCTATCGGTATCAAGGTTGCAAACACTGCTCATCATCTTGATATGGACGTTATCGGATATGACCCGTTCATTTCCGTTAAAGCAGCTTGGGAGCTTTCAAGATTTGTTACTCAGGCAAAATCAAACGAAGAGATTTTTGCTTCTTGTGATTATATTACTATCCACGCTCCTCTTACCGACGGAACAAGAGGAATGATTAATAAAGATACCATCGCAATGATGAAAGACGGAGTTAAAATCCTTAATTTCTCCCGTGATGCTCTTGTTAATGATGACGATATGAAAGAAGCTCTTGAAAGTGGAAAAGTTTCTTGCTACGTAACTGATTTCCCAAATGCAAAATCCATCGAAATGAAAAACTGCATAGCAATTCCTCACCTTGGCGCTTCAACTGAGGAATCAGAGGATAACTGTGCTAAAATGGCAGTTAACGAAATCAGTGATTATCTTCTTAACGGTAATATAACAAACTCTGTTAACTTACCAAACGTTTCAATGCCAAAAACAGCTGATACCCGTATCTGCCTAATCCATAAAAACATACCTCAGATTATCGGTTCTATCTCCACTGCAATCGGAGATACCAATATTGAGAATATGCTTAACCAGTCCAAAAAAGATTATGCATATACAATGCTTGACGTTTCAGGCGACGTTTCAGAAGACGTTATCAAAAAAATTCAGTCAGTTGACGGAATGATTAAAGTAAGAGTTATAAAATAACATAAAAAAAGCACTTGCTCTCGCAAGTGCTTTTTTATACTATAGCTTTTTTTGACAAAAAAGAAGAACCAGTCCTCAAACGAAGCGGAGTTACCTGCAAATGCAGCTCCTCCAATAAAAGGTTCTTCTAATATCAGAATATCACAACCGAGTGAAAGTGTCAATATTCTTCTCTCTTATCTCTTAATCGTAAATGATAATTTTAGTGAAGAGCGAAGAGCGAAAAGTAAATAGAACAAAAATAAACGACAACTTTCTTACCGAAAATTGTCGTTTATTTTTGGTGACCCGTAAGGGAGTCGAACCCTTGATTCAGCCGTGAGAGGGCTACGTCTTGACCACTTG
>JAFZHO010000134.1 GCA_017554835.1 Clostridia bacterium | reverse complement strand
GTTAAGAGCTTTTACGTTTTCTCTGCCTCTGATTTTTTCGCGCATAAAATCCCAGTTAACTGCCTGCTCGGGAAATAATCCCGTATGCTTAAATCCCATGGGTTTTAGATTGAATTTAAGGTCTTTATAGCAAATACTCCAAACGTCGGGAAGATTTGAGTTTTCCCAATATCCGCCGCCTTTATTACTTCTGATATATCTTGCGTTGGCGTTTTTCCACTCTTTATCTTTTGGAGTATTCCATATTACCTGAGGGTCGGGTCTTATAAGAATATAGTCGCCCCATCTTTCAAGTTTTTCGCCCCAAGAGGTATCAATTATTTCAAAGTCTTTCCAATTATCAGCAAGAAACATATTTCCTCCGCCTATAGTTTTTTAACTATATTTTTCTTTAATAATATTTCCTATATTGTTTGCAAGTTTATTGATTTTTTCAAATTCCTTGCCTTCTATCATAACGCGTAAAAGAGGTTCAGTTCCCGAAGGTCTTACGAGAATTCTTCCATCCCCTTCTAATTCTTTTTCGCTTTTTTCGATTTCGGCTTTTATTTCCTCATCCTGTTCCCAAAGGGTTTTTCCTTCCTTTGAAACGATTATATTAACCATTACCTGAGGATAACGATGCATGATTTTAGCAAGTTCGGACATTTTCATATCAGAATTTCTCAAAATCTCCATCAACTTAACGCCTGAAAGTTCTCCGTCGCCCGTTGTGGAATGGTCAAGAAAAATAATATGACCAGACTGTTCACCACCGATTTTGATATTTTTCTCAAGCATTTTTTCAAGAACAAATCTATCTCCGACCGCAGTAATTTCGCAGTTTATATCATTTTTTTCGGCGAATTTGAAAAATCCAAGGTTCGTCATAACAGTAACGGCAACCATATCGTTATCAAGGCGACCTTTATTTTTAAGCTCTTTTGCAAAAAGAGCAATCATCATATCCCCATCAATAACTTTTCCGTTTTCATCAACGCAAAGGCATCTGTCTGCATCGCCATCAAAGGCAACACCTGCAACGGCTTTTCTTTTTATAACTTCTTCAGATAAAGCAGATAAATATGTCGAACCACATTTATCATTTATATTTATTCCGTTTGGCTTTGCATTAATAATATGGGCTTTGCAACCAAGTTTTTTAAATATTTTATCAGCACAAACACTTGCACTACCGTTCGCGCAGTCAACAACTATATCAAGATTTCTCAAATCAGAGTCAACGCAGGCACAAATATGCTCAACGTATTCATCAACGCCCTGAGGATAATACGTAACTGTTCCAATATTCTTTCCATCTAAAAATGGAACAGAAAGGTTATCATCATCGATAAGATTTTCAATCTCTTCTTCTTTTTCATCAGGGAATTTAAAGCCCGTTTTTCCAAAAAACTTGATACCGTTATGCTCATAAGGATTATGAGATGCCGAAACAACAATACCTGCATCAAATCCATGTTTTACAACGAGATAAGCAACTGCAGGAGTAGGAATTACCCCAAGCTGAACAACGTCAACCCCAACAGAATTTAACGCTGCAGAGAGGGCGTTTTCAATCATATCTCCCGAGATTCTCGTATCTTTCCCGATAAAAACTTTCGGATTTTTATTCTCTTTTTTCAAAACAATACCTGCGGAAATTCCGATTTTATTAACAAGATTAAAAGATAACTCTTTTCCTGCTACTCCTCTGATTCCGTCAGTTCCAAAATATCTTCCCATATCATACCTCTTAAATTTCCATTGAAATTTGATTATCAGAACTTTCTTTTCTATTTTCTTTAATATTAAGATGATTATACGCAAGTGAAGTAACGCATCGACCTCTTGGAGTTCTGTTTAAAAATCCAATCTGCAATAAATACGGCTCATAAACATCCTCAAGAGTGATACTCTCCTCGCCGATAGTTGCTGCAAGAGTATCAAGTCCAACGGGACCACCATTAAAGTATTTAATTATTGCGAAAAGCATTCTTCTATCAACTGCATCAAGGCCAAGCTTATCAATTTCAAGGGTAGAAAGCGCAAAATCCGCAATCTCTTTGGTTATCACGCCATCTCCTTTAACCTGAGCGAAATCTCTAACCCTTTTTAAAAGTCTGTTTGCAATTCGTGGCGTTCCTCTTGAACGTTTTGCAATTTCTAAAGCGCCATCTTCTTCGATGGGAACGTTCAGAATAGATGCAGAACGTTTAACAATCATTTTAAGCTGCTCAGGTGAATAAAGTTCAAGTCTGAGCAAAACGCCAAATCTATCACGAAGAGGACCTGTCATTTGTCCTGCTCTTGTAGTCGCGCCTATAAGAGTAAATTTCTGAAGGTCAAGACGGATACTTCTTGCAGAAGGACCTTTTCCGATAATTATATCAAGAGCATAGTCCTCCATCGCAGGATATAAAATCTCTTCAACGCTTCTTGAAAGACGATGAATTTCATCAATAAACAAAATATCATTTGGAGAAAGATTAGTCAAAAGTGCCGCAAGATCACCCGGTTTTTCAATGGCGGGGCCTGAAGTGATTTTTATACTTGCACCCATTTCGTTTGCTATAATTCCTGCAAGAGTAGTTTTACCAAGACCTGGAGGGCCGTATAACAAAACGTGGTCAAGACTTTCGCCTCTTGTCTTGGCTGCTTCGATAAATATTTTAAGATTTTCTTTTGCTTTTTCCTGACCTATATATTCATCAAAATTGGAAGGGCGAAGACTTGTTTCAATATCGCTATCAAGTGCCATTTCCCCAGAGTTCATTATTCTCTCATCAAGTTCGAAATCCATCTAATCACCTCATCTCATCAAAAAAGCAAGTGCTTTTTTGATTATATCTTCGGTTTTATCATTTTGGGAATAACTGATTTTATTTAAAACGCTTTGCGCCTCGGATTTTGAATATCCGAGAACTACTAAAGCCGCAATAGTCTCACTCACAACGTTTTCGGAGGTATCAGAGGATGTCAAATCAGTGGATACTGCATTTTCCATTTGTTCTTTTGTAATTTTATCTTTTAATTCAAGAACGATTCTCTGAGCCATTTTATGCCCTACGCCGTTGGCTTTTTTTATAGTTGAATAATCGCTTGTTGCAACTGATATAGCAAATTTTTCGGGAGTCATTTCATCAAGGACTGATATGGCAACTTTTGGACCAACTTTTGAAACAGAAAGAAGCAGTTTAAAACAATTCAGCTCCTCAAGGTCAGAAAATCCGTAAAGGTCCATTATATCCTCTCTTACGTGAAGATAGGTAAAAACCTTCCCCTCACTTCCCACTTCGGGAAGTCTCTTAATACTTGAAGAAGTTGAGATACACTTATATCCCACTCCACCGCAGTCTATAACAACAATATTCTGTTCTTTTAAAGCAATTTTACCCATTAAATAATAAAACATAATTATCACCTTTTATCTATTTATTGCCGAATGACTTGTATGAGCGTGGCATATTGCAATAGCAAGAGCGTCTGCCGTATCATCAGGTTTTGGGACTTTTTCAAGACCGAGTATGATTTTCGTCATCTGCATAACCTGATTTTTTTCTGCACGACCATAGCCAACTACTGCCTGCTTAACCTGCAAAGGAGTATATTCAAAAACCTTAACGCCGTTCATTTCGCCTGCAAGAAGAATAACTCCTCTTCCGTGGCCGACGGCAATAGCAGTTTTAACGTTTGTATTGAAAAAAAGCTCTTCAACTGCCATACAGTCAGGTTTATATTTTTCGATAAGTTTATTTATATCTGCATAAATAAGCGATAAACGATATTCAAGAGAGGTTTTTGCAGGGGTCAGAATAGCTCCGTAATCGATTACCTTGAACTTATTACCGTTATATTCAATAATACCGTATCCAACCGTTGCAATCCCAGGGTCAACACCTAAAATAATCATACTTTCCCTCATTATAATTTAATACTAATATAATACCATATTTTTATAAAAAAATAAACCTTTTCTAAGCAAAAAAGACCGATTGTTTTAAAACAATCGGTCTTTAAATAATTACATTGATTCAGGTGCGTCAATATTAAGCATTGAAAGCACGTTTTTAATAACCTGTCTTGTTGCAAGAGCAAGTGAAAGTCTTGCTTTAAGAAGGTTTTCCTCCTCGCCTTTTATACGGCAGGAATTATAGAATTTATGGAACGCTGCTGCAACGTTATAAACGTATTTAGTCATTCTTGATGGGTCATAACTATCTGCACTTGCAATAATTTCATCCGGCATAGATGCAAGAAGTTTTATAAGGTCTCTTTCCTCGTCTTTATTAAGAACGGAAAGATCAATGCCGTTATACCCTTCGAGAGAAATTCCATCTTCTTTCAGGTTCTTTTCAATTGAACAAATTCTCGCATGGGCATACTGAACGTAGAAAACAGGGTTTTCGCTTGATTTTTCCATTGCAAGAGCCATATCAAATTCAAGGTGAGTATTTGATTCTCTTGTATTAAAGAAGTATCTTGCAGCATCAACGGAAATATCGTCAAGAAGATTTGATAAGGAGATTGATTTTCCTGTTCTTTTTGAAACTTTAACGATTTCGCCGTTTGAAGTAAGTCGAACAAGCTGCATAAGAACTATATCAAGTTTATCCCCGTCAAGTCCGATTGCATCCATAGCACCTTTTAGCCTTGCAACGTGGCCGTGGTGGTCTGCGCCCCAGATATTTATAACTCTATCAAATCCACGCATCTGGAATTTATTTCTATGATAAGCAATATCAGCAGCAAAATAAGTGGGAACTCCGTTGGAACGGATAAGAACTTCGTCTTTTTCTCCGCCGAAATCTGTTGCTCTATAATAGATAGCGCCGTCTTTTTCGTATAGACATCCTTTATCTTTAAGGATTTTTATAGTTTCATCAAGCTCGCCATCCTCATAAAGTTTGGATTCTCTGAACCAAACGTCATAAATTATGCGATATCTTGCAAGGTCATCCTGAAGACCTTTAATATTTCTTTCAAGGGCAAAAGGAATAATGGCTTCGCGTAGTTCGTCATCTGACAAGGTTAAATACTTGTCACCAAATTCTTCAGCAAACTGCTCGGCTCTGGTAATAATATCAGCGCCGTGATATCCGTCTTCAGGGAACGGATAGCTTTCTTCTCCATTAAAATGCTGAAAATATCTTGCTTTTAATGACTGATAGAATTTTTCTATCTGATTTCCCGCATCGTTTACGTAGAATTCTCTCGTTACGTCATATCCTGCCATAGATAAAACGGATGAAAGGCAATCCCCAAGAGCTCCTCCTCTTGCGTTACCGATATGCATGGGGCCTGTTGGGTTTGCGGAAACGAATTCAACCATAACTTTTTTGTTATTTCCTATATTGGATTTTCCAAAATTATCTTTCTGGTCAAAAATCGTTTTAACT
This sequence comes from Clostridia bacterium, assembly GCA_017554835.1. Classification (GTDB taxonomy): domain Bacteria; phylum Bacillota; class Clostridia; order Oscillospirales; family RGIG7773; genus RGIG7773. The sequence continues at coordinate 2,439 of JAFZHO010000134.1, read as the reverse complement.
ACTTCTTCAAACCACTTTGAACCAATAAAGAAGTTTATAAAACCGGGGCCCGCAATTTCGCATTTTTCGAAATAAGTATTATCAAGATTTAGGTTTTTATAGATTTTTTCTCCAATGCTTCGTGGGTTGTCTTTTAGAATTTTACTGTTAACAAGTGCAAAGTTAACTGCAAATTCGCCGTGACTTTTATCTTTTGGAGTTTCGATGGCGAAATTATTAAGTTCAGACAAAATAAGTTCACCGTTTTCAACGCATTTATTATATGAATCAGATATAATTTTTTTAATCTGATTTTTCGCATCGGAAATATTATTTATATATTTAAGCTTGTCCATTTCCCATATCCTCCTTGATTATCATATGAAAAGTATTATTTCCCGTTAAAACGTTATTGATATCAACGCTATAATCAATATCAACAACTCCCCCATCATCGTTAACGTCGCTTGAGAGACTCTTTGTATCAATTCCTATCATCATCGCTCCATAAGGAGTGTTATAATGGCAAATGTTTCTCTTGTTTTTTTCAAAAACCAAAGAAGCATTAACTTTGCCAAATCTTTTAACGGTAACTTTATCATCTTTTATCTTAACGGTGGTAACGACGCCTTCCATGCCGGTAACCTCAGTCTCCTTATAGCTGACGTAGTAGCTTCCGTTTCGTTTACTGTATTTTCCTAAAGTTATAAGCTCCATTTTTTCTTCCTGAGAATCTCTCAAATCCTGAAGCCCTTTAATTTTTATAATTACAGGTTTGCTCATATTTTACCTCTAAAATTTTTCTATGTCTATTTTTTCAACAACGTCCGAAATTTCTCTACCCAAAAAAACCTGCGCAGTTTTTGAAAAGCTCTCAACTGCATCGCTGACGAAAAATCTCACTGTTCCTTTTTTGCTTTCGCTGCATTTTTCAGAAGATGAAATGCTTTTTGCAAGATTTTTTGCTGACTCTTTTCCGCTATTTATAAGAGTAACGTTTTCTCCCAAATGCTTTTGAATTATATCGGATAACAAAGGATAATGGGTGCAACCCAAAATAACCGTATCAACACCATTTTCAATAAGAGGTTCAACGTAATCTTTAACAATTATATTTGAAACCTCGTTTTCACTATCAATATATCCATTCTCAACAAGTGGAACAAACATAGGACAAGGAATAGCAAAAACCTCTATATCCTTATCAATGGAAATAAGCAGTTTTTCATAGGATTTACTTTTTATTGTTGTCTGCGTGCCGAGAATACCTATTCTTTTATTTTTAGTTGAATTATAAGCAGCATAGCAGGCGCTTTCAACCACGCCATAAACGGGAATATCAAGTTCCTCTTTTAAAACGGGAAGTGCAACGGAGCTTGCCGTTCCGCAGGCGGTAAGAATTCCTTTTATATCAAATGATTTAAGAAAATTTATATCCTGCCTTGTGTATTTAATAACTGTTTCAGAGGATTTAGTTCCATAAGGAATTCGCCCCGTATCGCCAAAATATATAAAATCCTCATGGGGCATTATTTCGATAAGTTCCTTGAGCGCGGTAAGTCCGCCAAGCCCGGAATCAAAAACGCCAATAGGTCTGTTATCCATATAATGCTCCTTTCAAAATAATATAAATGGCTATCCATAATATGATAACACATTTTTATAATTAAATAAAGTATAAATAATAGTAAATTATATTATTTTTTAAAATATTTATGAATTTATATCCCTTGACAAAACCTATAAATAAAGATAAAATGTCTGTTGTTAATATGATACGCCTCCGTAGTTAAATGGATATAACAAACCCCTCCTAAGGGTTAGTTATAGGTTCGATTCCTATCGGGGGTGCCAACAAAGAAACCTGATTTGTCTACCAGATAAATCAGGTTTCTTTGCGTGATGCGTTCCTTACGGAACGCGATGCACACTGTGTGCGTGATGTAGGCTTCGCCCGTGATGCACGCCTTCGGCGCGTGAGCAGAACGCATCGCATCACCTATCACAGCGAAGCTGCATCACTTATCACTTATTTGCAAAACAACTTAATTTGTGATAAAATAAATTCGCCGATAAATAAGTATTTGCAAGTTAAAAAGAGGTGAAATAATAATGACTTATCCTCCCAAAAGTGAGCTATATATGCAATATAGAGAAATGATGTTTGAGAAAGGTTTTTCGGAAGCGAAACAAAAAACAGGTCATTTCTTTCGTCAAGCAACAGAACAAACGGCTTTTGTTATTAACCTTGAAGTTGATGAAGACAGTTGCATTACCATATTGTACGGATTTGCCTCTACTGCATACATGGCAGGAGATGAAGAATGGTTTGTAAACCATGGCTCTGATATGGATGATTGCCAAGTGCGAAACATACTTTGCATATGGGATGCCGAAAGTGAAGCTGGTGCTAAAACAATTATTTCAAATTTTTATGAGCAATACAAAAATCACGCCAAG
>JAFZHO010000133.1 GCA_017554835.1 Clostridia bacterium | reverse complement strand
TGTTCCTGAAGCAAAAGAAGCAATGAACAAATTCAAAATGGAAGCAGCTTCTGAAGTAGGCGTTAATCTAAAACAGGGTTACAACGGCGACCTAACTTCTAAACAGGCAGGTTCTGTTGGTGGTCAGATGGTTAAAAAGATGATTCAGGCATACGAGTCTTCTATAAAATAAGTAAACTAAATAGAAATAGAAAGAAACCGCATTGGCGGTTTCTTTTTTTATAAAAAACGAGTTTTTAGATATATTTTTGTAATTATTGACAATGAAAATGCTCTTGTGTTATTATTTAATTAGTAAAGCACATTAATATTATAATGAATAGGATGGGATAAAAGTGAAAAGAATTTTTTCAGCACTGCTCGTTATTTGTTTGATTTTTTCTTTGTTAATATGTGTACCAACTCAGATTTTTGCAGCTAATGTTTCATCTTCGAGTAATATTTTTTATGCAAAATATCTGGGAGAAATCGACGGGGTAAAATATGACGGGGATACTCCCGTTATCGATGGAATCATAAATGCTGACGAGTGGTTTGAGAGTGATTTCAAGCCATGGCCAAAAGCAGTTGAAAACGATATTTGCTTCTATTATGACGAAGAAAATATTTATATTGCTGTTAGAATTCAGAATGAAAAAGTAGAGGTTCCATATTTCCCATTACGTTGGCAGAATGCAATGGATAAGTTTATTTTGTGGCTTGATCCATATGATGAAGGAGCTTATCCGGATAGAACTTCATCAAGCTACTTTATGGAATTTCATACTCAGTATGCGTCCGTTAATTCAAACGGAGCATATGGAACAGAATTATACACAGACGATTCTAACTGTATTGGAACTCAAGTTTCGCAGTTGCTACCCTACTATGATGTAGAATGTAAGGCAAACACTGATGATGCTTTTAATAATATGCGGGTGGAAATTTATCCCGAAACTTTGGGAGAGCACATTACTTTTGAAAATGATAAACCGTGGGGTCTTGATGTTCCAAACGGAATTTGGACTTTTGAATATAAAATTCCATTCGGCCTTTTGAGCATATTTAGTATTGAAGATGAGATTACTTTAACTGATTCTAATGATTGGGGAACATATATTGCTTTTTCAGGATTGTTTATGGAAACCAAGAATTCAACCTTGGAAAACGTTAAGAATATGACAGGACATTCTGACACAATTAACGCTATAAGCACATATATTTTGGAGCGTTACGATTATACAGCATGTTATTTCTCCGAAGTCAGACCAGGACAAATTTTTGATGAGCCAGATGTAGAAATAAAAAACGATAGTTCAGGTATTCCCGACGTGAATTTCTATAATGCCGTAAGAGAGATACTAGAATTAGAAGATGACCAACCTCTTACCGAAGCCGACGTAGAAAGTCTACGATATCTTGACGTCAGCAACTGTCAGATAGAGGATTTGACGGGTATTGAATTATTTAAAAACATATCATGTTTGGTCGCTACTGATAATAATATCGCCTCAGTGGATGGCATAAAATTCCCTTGTGGCAGTATTGATCTGAGAAATAATAGTTTGACGTCTTTTGACGGAGAAAATATAAATCATACTAACGTTGAGATTGATTTGACAAATAACAAAATATCTACCGTTAAAAATATTAACAGTAAATATGGTCATATTGCCCTTGGAGAAAACTGCATAACAGATTTAGAAGATATGGAAAACATATACGTTCGCGGAATTGATTTGAGTTTGAATGGACTTACTGATTTTTATTCCGTAGTAGAATATTTCGAAGAAAATAGCAATTTAGAGTATTTAAGCGTTTCCTTTAATCCCTTTGATAATGATATTTCCTATATTAACTCGATCAGAAAATCACTTGATGAGAAATATGGATATCGTCATCTTGCAATGGCAGGAATATTTGAAGATAAGGATGATTACAGAACCTATACTCTATCAAATTACGTCGGAGATCTTAACAGAGATTATTATCGGATAAATGGCAGACAGTATGATGACATTACTGATTTGAAATTTTTAACGGACGGAGAATATACCTTTGAATTTGGAACAAGTCGTGTTGATGAGGAGTTTTTACCTTATCTCAGGTTTTATCATACCTTGGATTTAGAGGTTACTCAAGAACCATATGACGAACCAACAGGTGAGCCATCTGACGAAGAACCCTCGCAGGAGCCAAGTGAAGAAATAATTACGGTTTTAGGTTCGGAGAATATTAACGAGGGCTTTGCATATGAAAATGAATTATACTTTGATCTTAGTGGAGGAGCTACGGTTGAGCTTGAAATAGGAATAGACGGAACTACTCTTGAGTTCTTCGCAGACCCGGATATGACGATTAAAATTGACGGCGAAATCAATATGAGTGAGCAGATTATAGTGATTTATGGTAAAAAAGGCGATGAGACTTATTTCATAACTCTTTCAAAACCTGCTACCGAATATTTCTTTGCCGACCTTGAAGAAGGTGCATGGTATCTTCCCTACGTTGATATTGCAACAAGTCTTGGAATCGTAAATGGAGTGCCTTATGATAATTACACTGTTCTTAAACCCGAGGATAAAGCAACAAGGATTGAAGGCATTATATTTGCCTTGAGAATGCTTGGTGTTGAATCAAAAGCGTTTGCCGATGTTGAACTTTCCTTTGAAGATTACGATGAAAAAGCGGGTAAAAATTATTGGAGTGTAAATTACGTTAAAGCGGCAGTTTCTCTTGGTCTGATGAAAGGTTCTGAAGTTGATGGAAAACTATACTTAAATGGAAATAACCCAATTTCAAGGCAGGAATTTTTCGCAATATTCTCTCGTGCAATGCAGACTTTTGATAAATCTGAAGATTATAAAGAAACAGATCTATCAAAATTCTATGACGAAGATGGAATTGCGCCTTGGTTCGTTGATAATATTAAGTATCTTGTTCATAATAGAATAGTAGAAGGAAATCCAAGTATCGGTGGCGGATATTATATCAACCCCGAAGGAGATATCCTGAGATGCGAAATTATCAAAATGGTAACAGTAGCCCTTACTTAATAATAAAAAGCCATCCGAAAATTCGGGTGGCTTTTTTATGGGGGATTCATGAATCGTCCGATTTTACTCAACGCATAAATGCGTTTTCTACGATAGCGTATAAAAAAGCCCTCCTTGTGTAAAGGAGGGGGGACCGTCGAAGACGGTGGGAGGATTGTTATATATTCTATAAACAAAACCATTTAAAAAACAACCCCTCCGTCTTTTTGCTATGCAAAAATTCCCCTTACACAGTGGAGGCGATTCCCCACTCGAGAACAAAAAACCATCTTACATAGCGAGATCCTTCGATACGAAATGCCCTTTCCTGTCATTCTCGAGCGAAGCGAAGAATCTTGAAGGGCATTTCGTCTCTCAAGGATGACACGCTGCGGCGGAAAGAATTGCTTCCAGACGGTCGGGGACGGAAGTTCCCTACAAACACACCAAAAAAACTTCTTTCGTATGCAAAGTTGCACGGCAAGTGGACATTTATTATAGAAAAAGAATTTTTAAAAATAAGTATTATTTTGATAGAAAATGTGGTAAAATATAAAAAAGACTTTTTGAGATAGGGGAAAGACAAAATTATGGTAAAACATTTAATTGATTTCAATGATATATCTGTGGAAAGATGGGAAAAGATACATAAGCTTGCTGTAGATATAAAAAATAACCCTGAAAAATACGCAGAGGAGTGTAAAGGTAAAATACTTGCCACTCTTTTTTACGAACCAAGCACAAGAACTATGCTCTCTTTTCAGACTGCAATGCTTCGACTTGGCGGCTCTGTAATCGGGTTTGATAATCCTTCTAATTCCTCGGTGTCAAAAGGCGAAAATCTTAAGGATACCATAGCAATAGTCAGCTCCTACGTTGACCTTCTTGTTATGAGGCATCCTCTTGAAGGGGCGGCAATGGCGGCGTCTATGTTTTCTTCAAAGCCGGTTATAAACGCAGGTGATGGCGGCCATCTTCATCCTACTCAGACTTTAACAGACCTTACAACAATAATGCTTGAAAAAGGAAAGTTAACGGGCCTTAATATTGGCTTTTGCGGTGACTTGAAAAACGGACGAACTGTTCATTCTCTTTTGAAAGCGTTTTTAAGATATAAGGGAAATAAATTTTATTTTATCTCAACAAAGAAACTTAATATTCCTGATTATCTGCTTGAAAAGTTAAAAGAAACAGATAATGAATTTGTTTTTGCCGAAACTCTTGAAGAATGTATGGGTGATATAGACGTTCTTTATATGACGAGAATCCAGAGAGAAAGATTCGATAGTGAAAAAGAATATCTCAAACAAAAAGGCGTATTCATTCTTGATACTGAAAAAATGGAAAAAGCCAAAAAAGACCTTATCGTTCTTCATCCCTTGCCCAAGGTTGACGAGATAGATATCGAGGTTGACGATGACCCTCGTGCAAAATATTTTGAGCAGGCGGAAAACGGTGTTTACGTGAGAATGGCGCTTATAATGACTCTTCTTTCTGAAAATAATGAGGAGCTTTCTTATAATTTCTCCGAAAAAAGAGAGTGTTCAAACCCAAAATGTATAACTCAGACAGAAAGATATCTGAAAACCGTGGTTGATGAAGATGATCGTGAGTTCTGCAAATACTGTAATCATAAATTGATATAATATTAAGGTGACAAGAGTCGAACGCGTTACGGTTTGGCTCGCCACCTTTTTCCGCCTTTCTCGCGTTCGTTTTTGCAAGGCGAGAGCCTTGCTACAAACTCCACGCTTTGCCTTTCGAAAAAAGTTGGCAGAGCGAAACTCTTCGACCTGCCAAATAAATAATTTTTTGGGAGGGCGTAGCCGAAGAGCGAAGGAATACTTTCGTATTGCGAGTGATGAGGCAAGAAAAAACAAAAAAATTATTATTTGTCAGGCGTGACAGGTTCGACACTTGTCACCTTAAAACCGGGGCTTTTTGTTCCGGTTTTTATATAAGGAGAAGAAAATGATAGAGATTAAAAAAGTTGATACAATAGAACGACTAAATTTTCTGAAAGAAAAAGCAGGTATCGAGGAGAAATTTGTTCTTGCTTTTGAAGCAGTTGATAAAGGGGAAAGTCTTGGATACTGTATTTATAAGCAAAGCTATGATAACAAAGGCAAAATCCTTAAACTATTTTTAGAGGATAAAAGTCTCGCCGATACTCTTGGCTACGGAATAATAAAATCGGTGCTTAATTCCATGGATCTTGACGGAGTGAGGATAGTATCCTGGGAAGAAGAGGATACCTATCTTTGCAAACGGCTTCGCTTTATGGAAGAAGAAGGGAAATTTATTCTTAATTTAGAGGGATATTTTTCTTGCGGATGCTAAAAAATTTCCATATTTTTTTGCTATTTATATTGTTAAAAAATTGATATTGTAGTATAATAGGATTTACAATGGGGGAGAATTGGAATTCCCTTGTTTTTTGCGTATTTAAATGTATATAATTAATGGAGGTAATATAGATGAGTGTTCAGGACAAAATTCACGATTTTGCAAAACTTCGTAACGAAATTCTGAAAGAATCAAAACCTCAGGGCGATAAACTTTCTGCACGTCAGAGAATCAGCGCTCTTTGTGATGAAGGTTCTTTTATCGAATTCGATGCTTTTGTGAAACAGCGTCCCACTGAGCTGGATAAGACTGAGATCGATGCAGCCGGTGAGGGTGTTATTACCGGTTACGGAAGCGTAGGCGGAAGATTATGTTATTTATTTTCTCAGGATTATTCAGTTTTCAAAGGTAGCATTTCAGAAATGAATGCTAAAAAAATATGCAAGGTTATCGACCTTGCAGTAAAAAACGGCGCACCTCTTATTTCAATTCTTGATAGCGAGGGCGTTAGAATCGGCGAGGGACTTGACGCTATTTTCGGTTATGGCGAAGTTTTCAAAAAGCTAAATACCCTTTCAGGCGTTATTCCTCATATCTGCGTAGTTTTGGGTAACTGTGCAGGCGCATCTGTTTTCATTCCATCTGTTGCTGACGTAGTGGTAATGAGCGAGAATGCAGGTATTTATATGAATTCTCCTATAACAATGGGCAAGGATTCTGATAATATCGGAAAAGCTTCTACTCTTTCAGAAAACGGTGTAGTTGATTTGGTTTGCAAATCTGAGATGGAAGCTGTCGAAACTTGCAAAAAAGTTCTTGGCTTCTTACCTAATAATAACGTTGAATCAACTTATTATAATGAAAATAACGATGATTTGAACAGAATTTTAGAAAACGTTGAATCATTCCTTCCTGATGATAGCTGCGAAGGATACGATATTACAAACGTTATAAAAGCTGTTGTTGATAACGGCGAGTTCGTTGAATTCTCTGAGAATTATGCAAAAGAAATGGTTGTTGGTTTTGCATCTCTTGGCAACGCAACTGTTGGTATCGTGGCAAATCAGCCAAATGAAAACAAAGGATTTATTACTGCGGCTGCTTCTTCAAAAGCTGCAAAATTTATAAGACTTTGCGATAGCTTCAATATTCCTGTTGTTACTTTTGTTGATACTCTTGGTTTCAACGTAACAAAAGAAGAAGAAATTATGGGCGAATATAAAAACGGCGCTAAATTAATCCACGCTTATAGCGAAGCAACAACTGCTATGATAACAGTTATTATAAGAAAAGCATACGGAAGCGCATTTATTGCAATGGGCGGAAAAAGTCTTGGCGCAGACGTTTGCTATGCTTGGCCAACTGCAGAAATCGGCGCTTTAACTCCTGATACCGCTGCAAAATTCCTTTTGGAAGATAAAAAACTTGACGAAGCAAAAGATGAGTATAAAAATATTCTTTCTGCTCCATACGAAGCAGCAAAGAGAGGATATATCGATGATATTATCCTTCCAAGTCTGACAAGACAGTATCTAATCTCATCTCTTGATATGCTATCAACAAAGAGAGTTTCAAAACTTTCAAAGAAACATAGCAATATGCCTCTTTAATGAGTAGGGAGGGAAATATATGATGAATTTTTTAACAGCAGTGGCTCCTTCTGCAGAAGTTACGTTGCCTGTTGATAAGGCAGTTTCAGAAGGATTATTCACAACTGCTTACGGTTTATCAACTGTATTTGTGGTTCTTATAATCATTATGGTTTGCATATTTGTAATGAGATTTTTCTTTTCAGTAGGAAAGAAAAAACAAAACGGTGAAACCGCAAATGTTGCAATTCCTGTTTCTGCGATTGAAGTAACCGATGCAGAATTAATCGCAGTTTTAACCGCTGCAATTTGTGCATCAACAGGTGCTTCAAAAAGTGATATTATTATAAGAAGCTTCAGAAGAGTAGGAAAAAATAATTCCTGGGGCTCTATGGGCGTAAAAGATCAACTAAATAAATCTTTATAATTTTGGAGGATAAAAAAATGAAAAAATATATGATAACAGTAAACGGAACAACCTATGAAGTAGCAGTAGAAGAAGTTGGCGGAGCATATTCTGCACCTGTTGCAGCACCCGCTCCCGTAGCAGCACCTGCACCTGTTGCAGCACCTGCTCCCGTAGCAGCTCCCGCACCTGCAGCAGCACCTGCACCAGCGGCAGCACCTGCACCTGCAGCAGCTCCCGGCGCAGGCGAAAAAATCACTGCTCCAATGCCTGGCAGCGTTTTGAAAATCAACGTTTCAAACGGTCAGCAGGTTAAAAAAGGCGACGTAGTATGCGTTCTTGAAGCTATGAAAATGGAAAACGATATCGTATCTCCCGTTGACGGAACTGTTACCTCTGTTGTTGCAACTCAGGGTGCAAGCGTAAATTCCGGCGACGTTCTTGTAACAATCGGTTAATTTTAATCGGGTTATATAGGAGGACGCTATTAAATGGAAGCAATCAATAATTTTCTAAGCAGCACTGCTTTTAGCGAAATCCAGGTCGGCAATATTATAATGTATGCAATTGCGTTTGTTCTTTTTTATCTCGCAATAAAAAAAGGATTTGAGCCATTGCTTCTTATACCAATTGCTTTTGGTATGCTGCTTGCAAACCTACCTCTTGCCGGAATATTCCACGAGGAGTTTTTCCAGGGTGGTCATATAGACTATGCAGGACTTCTATCAGGCAAGGCAGGATTATTAGACTTTTTATATCTGGGCGTAAAATGGGGTATATACCCGCCGCTTATTTTCCTTGGAATCGGCGCTATGACTGATTTTGGCCCACTTATTTCAAATCCGAAAAGTATACTTCTTGGCGCTGCGGCTCAGGGAGGAATTTTCGTAACCTTTATCGGAGCTCTTCTTTTGGGAGCATATTTACCCGATATTTTTAATTTTGGCGTAAACGAGGCATCTGCTATCGGTATTATCGGTGGCGCGGATGGACCTACTGCAATATTCGTAACAAAGGAGCTTGCTCCTCATTTGCTTGGCCCAATAGCCGTTGCAGCTTATTCGTATATGGCTCTTGTTCCCGTTATTCAGCCACCTATTATGAGACTTCTTACTACTAAAAAAGAAAGAAGTATCGTTATGGAGCAGCCAAGACCTGTTTCAAAAGAAGAGAAAATCGTATTTCCTATAATGGTTACGGTCGTAGTTTCTTTGATTGTTCCCGATGCGGCTACCTTGATAGGTATGCTTATGCTTGGTAACTTATTCAAGGAATGCGGCGTGGTTGAAAGATTAGCAAAAACGGCAACGAACGAGCTAATCAATATTATAACAATACTTTTAGGCGTTTCAGTTGGTGCAACCGCATCTGCAGAAACCTTCCTGAAACTTGATACTCTTGGAATTATTGCTTTGGGCCTTATCGCATTTTCTATTGCTACGGCAGTGGGAATACTATTTGGTAAGATAATGTGCAAATTAACGGGAGGAAAGATTAACCCTCTTATCGGTTCTGCGGGAGTATCTGCAGTTCCAATGGCGGCGCGAGTTTCCCAGAAAGTTGGTCAGGAAGAAAATCCAAATAACTATTTATTGATGCATGCAATGGGACCAAACGTTGCAGGCGTTATCGGCTCTGCTGTTGCAGCAGGGGTATTCCTATCATTATATAGATAAAAAGGAGGAATTTTTATGTCACAGGTTAAAATAACAGAAACTGTCCTTCGTGATGCTCATCAGTCTTTGGTTGCAACAAGAATGACCACCGAAGAAATGATTCCTATATTAACAAAACTTGACGAAGTTGGTTATCACGCTCTTGAAGCATGGGGTGGCGCTACTTTCGATGCTTGTCTTAGATTTTTGAACGAAGACCCATGGCAGAGACTTCGCACTATCAGAGATAACGTAAAAAATACCAAACTTCAGATGCTTTTCAGAGGACAGAATATCTTAGGATATAGACATTACGCAGACGACGTTGTTGAATATTTTGTTCAGAAATCAATTGCAAACGGTATTGATATTATAAGAATTTTCGACGCGTTAAATGACGTGAGAAATCTTAAAACAGCTATCAATGCAACTAAAAAAGAGGGCGGTCATTGCCAAGTTGCTTTCTCTTATACAACTTCTCCCGTTCATAGCATTGAAAACTTCGTTAAGCTTTCAAAAGAGCTTGAAGAAATGGGCGCAGATTCAATTTGTATAAAAGATATGGCAGGTCTTGTTACTCCATACGTTGCATACGATTTGGTAAAAGCGCTTAAAGAAAGCATTAAAATCCCCGTAGAGTTCCATACTCACTATACTGCAGGCGTTGCTTCAATGTCTATAATAAAAGCAGTTGAAGCAGGTTGCGATATTATTGATACTGCAATTTCACCACTTGCACTTGGAACTTCTCAGCCCGCAACTGAGCCAATCGTTGCAGCTCTTCAGGGAACAGAATTTGATACAGGTCTTGACCTTAAAAAACTAAACGAGGTAAGAGAATTTTTTGCTCCTATCCGCGAGAAATATATGGAGTCAGGTCTTCTTAATCCAAAAGTTCTTGGCGTTGACGTTAATGCGCTTTTATATCAGGTTCCCGGCGGAATGCTTTCAAACCTTGTTTCTCAGCTTAAACAGGCAGGTCAGGAAGATAAATACGAAGAAGTATTGAAAGAAGTGCCAAGAGTTCGTGCAGAGGCAGGATATCCACCACTTGTTACTCCTTCTTCTCAGATAGTTGGAACTCAGGCAGTTTTCAACGTTTTATTCGGCAGATACAAAACTGTTACAAAAGAGTTCAAAGGTATCGTAAAAGGCGAATACGGAACAACTCCTGCTCCTATTGATGATGAGTTTAGAAAAATGATTATCGGCGACGAAGAACCTATCACTTGCCGCCCTGCAGATTTAATCAAACCTGAACTTGAAACTTTGAGAAAAGAAGTTGAAAAATACGCAGAGCAGGATGAAGACGTTCTTTCATACGCTTTGTTTGGCCAGGTTGCTGAAAAATTCTTTGAAAAAAGAAAAGCAGAGAAATACAAAGTTGATATAGAACATTCTGATAAAGAAAACAAAATTCACCCTGTAATTTAATTAAAAGAAATAAAGCTCTCCGTTTTTAAAAACGGGGAGCTTTCATTTTTGCAGGAAATTTTGCAATTTTTTGAATAATTACTTGCATTTTTTAAAAATATTATTTAAAATATAAAGTGCGAAAATATCGTATTAGGTTAGGGAGTTTTGAAAATGCCAAAGGATTTATTAAAAAAAATAGAAGATAATTATAAGAAATTTTCAAAAGGTCAGAAACTTATCGGAGCTTTTATTATAAAGCAGTATGATAAAGCGGCTTTCATGACTGCGTCAAAGCTTGGAAAAGCAGTGGGTGTTTCGGAATCCACTGTTGTTCGTTTTGCAACGGAGCTTGGATATGATGGATACCCAAGTCTTCAGAAAGCGTTGCAGGAACTTATCAAAACTAAATTGACGTCTGTTCAGAGAATCGAAGTTGCCAACGAAAAAATTGCAAAAAGCGGTGTTTTACGTGGGGTTATGCTTTCTGATATTGATAAAATAAGAGCAACCATGGAAAAAACAAGCGAAGATAATTTTGAAAAAGCAGTTGAAACTCTTATAAATGCTAAAAAAATATATATTCTCGGAGTTCGAAGTTCTTCGGCTCTTGCAAGTTTTATGGGATTTTATTTTAATCTTATATTTGATAACGTAAAACTCGTTCAGACCACTTCTGCAAGCGAAATTTATGAGCAGATTCACCGTATCGAAAAAGGGGACGTTATGATAGGTATCTCATTCCCCAGATATTCAAAAAGAACTATAAGAGCAATGGAGTATTCACTTGATAACGGCGCAGACGTTATTGCGATTACCGATAGCGAGGAATCACCATTGATAAAATGCTCGAATAACCATCTGACTGCATCAAGTGATATGGTATCTTTCGTGGATTCCCTTGTTGGACCTTTATCACTTATAAATGCGCTTATAGCTGCTATCGGAGTCAGAAAGCAGGACGAAATTTCTGCCACATTCCATAAACTTGAAAGAATGTGGGAAGAATATGACGTTTATCAGAAAAATGACTAAAAGGCAAGATAATATATGAAAATTGCAGTAATCGGGGGCGGCGCTTCGGGACTTATGGCGGCAGGAACCTGCGCTTTCTACGGAGGCAACGTTACCCTTTTTGAAAAAAATAAAATACTTGGCAAAAAACTTCTTATAACGGGCAAAGGGCGTTGCAATGTTACCAATAACTGCTCAATGGAAGACTTTATGAATAATATTCCCGTGAATAATAAGTTTTTATATAGCGCTTACTCCAACTTTACAAGCGAAGATACCATGAACTTTTTCGAAAATCTTGGTATTAAGCTAAAAACCGAAAGAGGAAACAGAGTTTTTCCCGTTTCGGATAGGTCGGCTGATATTGTTTTCGGGCTTAAAAAATATATTTCCGATAATAAGGTCAGAATCATAACCGAGGAAGTAAAAAAAGTCTCAAAATCCGATAATGTATTTTCTATTGTTACTTCAAAAGGGGAATATATTTTTGATAAAGTAATAGTTGCAACGGGAGGCGCGTCTTATCCTCTTACGGGAAGTACGGGATTTGGCTACGAAGTAGCAAGAGATTTGGGCCATACGGTAACTGATATAAAGCCCTCGCTTGTGCCCCTTGTTATGAGAGAGGATACATGCAGAAAACTTCAGGGGCTTTCTTTGAGGAATATTACCTTAAGTCTTATTAAAGACAATAAGGTTATATATTCCGAACTTGGTGAAATGCTTTTCACCCATTTTGGAATGAGTGGTCCTCTTGTTTTAAGCGCAAGCTCTCATATAAGAGATAAAGAGAATGAATATAAAATTTCAATAGACTTAAAACCTGCTCTCGATGAGAAAAAACTTGACGAACGAATTTTAAGAGATTTTTCTGAAAATCTTAATAAGGATTTTTCAAACAGTCTTTCAAAACTTCTGCCGTCAAAACTTATTCCCGAGATAATAAAACTATCAAAAATTCCTTTTGATAAAAAGGTAAATACCATAACAAAAGAGGAAAGACAGCGCCTTTGCTATCTTTTGAAGCATCTTGAATTTCACGTGGAGGGCAAAAGACCCATTGATGAGGCGATTATTACTTCAGGTGGAGTAAACGTCAAAGAAATAAACCCAAAAACAATGGAGTCAAAAATTCACGAGGGACTTTATTTCTGCGGGGAAGTTCTTGATGTTGACGGATATACGGGCGGATTCAACTTGCAGATTGCCTTTTCAACGGGGTATCTTGCGGGTATGGAAAGCGCTTTCTAAGGGAGGATATTATGAATAAATTTATAAATATTGCAATTGACGGACCATCAGGTGCAGGGAAAAGCACCATTTCAAAAATCATTGCAAAAAAGCTTGGTTTTGTTTATATTGATACGGGTGCAATGTATCGAATGGTGGGACTTTACGCTTTTGAAAAAGGTATAAAACTTGAAGAATGCGAAAAAGTTGTTCCATATCTTAACGAAATCCAACTTGATATAAGATTTTTCGAAGAGGGACAAAAATTCTACCTTAACGGAAAAGACGTAACAACTGATATAAGGCAGAATGAGATTTCTATGTATGCCTCTAAAACCTCTGCGGTTAAAGAGGTTCGTCAGTTCCTTTTTGATATGCAGAGAAAATTCGCAAAGGAAAATAACTGTATAATGGATGGTCGCGATATCGGAACGGTTATTCTGCCTTGGGCGGATATAAAGATTTTTCTCACTGCTTCCGTTGAGGATAGAGCAGAGAGAAGATATAAAGAACTTATAGAAAAAGGTCAGGACGTTACCTTTGAACAGATTTTAGAAGACGTTAAAAAGAGGGACTATAACGATACCCACCGTGATATAGCGCCACTAAAACCTGCTGATGATGCTATAATAGTTGATACTACGGGAAATACCTTTGAAAAATCAATCCAAGTTCTTGAGAACGTTATCAGGGAGAATATGAAATAATGAAAAAGTTTTTTTATAATATTCTGCTTTTTTTCGTGAGACTATTTTGCAGAATATTCTTTAGAATGAAAGTCAACGGAAAAGAAAATTTCCCAAAAGATGGCGCACTTATTTTCTGTGCAAATCATACTTCTAACTGGGATTTGGTTTTTCTTTTCTCTTTTCTTCCCAGAGAAGTAAGATTTATGGCGAAAAAGGAGATTTTTTCCTGGTTTTTCATAGGTTCTCTTGCGAGATTTCTTGGCGCATTCCCTGTTAATAGAGGAAAACCCGACCTTAAAGCAATGAGAACGGCACTTCAGATTCTGAAAGATAATCAGGTTCTTGGAATTTTCCCCGAGGGAACAAGACTTAAAAGCGAGGATGCCGAGAACGCAAAAGCGGGAATTGCCTTATTTGCTTATCAGTCAAAGGCAGATATTATGCCTTGCTATATTGATATTGAGAATAAAAAAATCAGACCATTTTGCAAGGTGATAATAAATTTCGGCACCGTAATCAAAAATGAGGAATTGAATCTTGAGAAAAAAGATTCAGAAAGTTTGAAAAAAGCATCTGTTTATATTTTGGATAAGATATATAAAATGTCAGAGGAGAAATAAGTTTGAGAACAGAGATTGCAGAATATGCGGGCTTTTGCTTTGGCGTGAGCCGTGCAATGAAGCTTGTTTATGAAACGGTTGAAAAAAGCGAAAAAAATATCTGTATGGTGGGTCCTGTCATTCATAATCCCGATATTATCGAGGATTTGAAATCAAAGGGCGTGAGAGTTGCAAGTGACGTTTCTGAAGTTAAAAAAGAAGAAACTGCCATAATCAGAGCCCACGGGATTACGAAAGAGGAGCAGGAGAAGCTTTCGGAATTTGGGATTTATTTTGTTGATACTACTTGCCCCTTCGTTAAAAAAATCCATAAAATCGTTTCAAAAGCCGAAAAAGAGCAGAAAAGCGTAATAATTATCGGCGACCCTACTCACCCCGAAGTAATAGGAATAAAAAGCTATAATAAGAATTCCTACGTATTTAAAGACCATGAGGATTTTGAGAAATGGACGGAAAATAATCCTGAATTATCAGATAAGCCCTTCGAAATGGTTGCCCAGACCACTTTAAACCTTGAAATCTGGAAAAAATGTTGTAAATATGCAGAAAAGGTATATACAAATTGCAAAATAAATGATACAATATGTAGTGCGACCGAAGAAAGACAAAAAGCGGCATTGAAGCTATCAAAGAGTTGCGATGCCATGATTG
>JAFZHO010000132.1 GCA_017554835.1 Clostridia bacterium | reverse complement strand
TGAAGGATGGTAAGGTGATCGTTACATTGCCGAAGGGCTTGAAGAACGAACCGATTGCTATGCAATTCAAAATTAAGAAGTCCCCTCGGGAACAAGTTTTTTATTATCTTCCTGGAAGTATCTATCCTTGGAGCCCTTAGCCATAGCGGCAAGTGAGCCCATTCCTCTATAAACCTTGAACTGTCTGCCCTGGAAGATTTCAGTATCGCCGGGGCTTTCTTCGCAGCCGGCAAAGATTGATCCAAGCATAACTACGTTTGCACCGCAAGCAAGAGCTTTTACGATATCGCCTGAATATTTGATACCGCCATCTGCGATAACGGGGATATCATATTTCTGAGCAACGCAGCAAGCATCATAAATAGCAGTAATCTGAGGAACGCCAATACCTGCAACAACACGGGTAGTGCAGATAGAACCGGGGCCGATTCCGACTTTAATAGCGTCGGCACCTGCTTTTATAAGGTATTCTGCAGCTTCGGCAGTTGCGATATTACCTGCAATAAGCTGACAGTCAGGATATTTTGCTTTAATCTTTTTAACGCAGTCGCAGATACCTTTTGAGTGACCGTGAGCAGAGTCAAGAACCAAAACGTCAACGTCTGCTTCAAGAAGTTTTCCTGCTCTTTCAAGAACGTCGGCGGTAACTCCGATAGCAGCCGCGCATAGAAGACGGCCTTTTGAGTCTCTTGCAGAGTTTGGATATCTTACTGCTTTTTCGATATCTTTGATAGTTATAAGACCTTTTAGTATTCCATCGCCATCAACGATAGGAAGCTTTTCGATTTTATATTTGCAAAGGATTTCCTGGGCCTGCTCAAGAGTAGTTCCAACGGGAGCAGTGATAAGGTTATCTTTTGTCATACAGTCTTTGATTTTCATATTGTAATCAGTAAGGAAACGAAGGTCGCGGTTAGTTATAATTCCAACGAGCTTACCGTTTTCGCAGATGGGCACGCCTGAGATTTTATATTTGCCCATAAGTTCGTCAGCATCATAAACGAAATGCTCCGGAGAAAGGAAGAATGGGTTAACTATAACTCCGTTTTCACTTCTTTTAACTTTATCAACCTCTTCGCACTGCTGCTCGATTGACATATTTTTATGAATAACGCCGATACCACCTTCGCGGGCAATGGCAATAGCCATTCTGGACTCGGTAACAGTATCCATTGCGGCGGTCATCATAGGAATATTAAGAGTGATTTTTTTAGTTAGCTGGGTTTTAGTAATAATGTCTTTTGGAAGGACCTCGGACTTTGCGGGGATTAATAAAACGTCGTCAAAAGTAAGGCCTTCTTTGCCGAATTTCTGATTATAATCGGTATTTAGCATTTCTCATATCTCCTTCTCATATTATATTTATCTTATTTTACACCAAAAGGTCTTATAAATCAACAATTATTTTTGCTATCTTACCCGTAATTTATCGCAAAGATTATCATCACTATCAACTACGGCGCTTTCAAAATTGGAATAGGTAACCATTCCCGGTTTTGCGCCCGGAATTTTTTTAACGAAGCGTAGAGGACAGTAGTCAATAGTGATTTTGGTGCTTCCTCTTGCCTTTGAATGAGTGGCGCAGATAATTGCGGCTTCTTCAAGGGTTTTTAAGGGAATATCTTCGCCGTTTGAAACTATAATAACGTGGGAAGATGGCATTTTCTGAGCGTGAAACCATATATCTTTTGGACTTTGCTTTGAAATTATATAGTCGTTCTGAATATTGTTTTTCCCTGCGAGAATTTTGAATCCGTCTGAAGAAGAAAATTCCATTGGAATTGATTTTTGCATTTTGAAATTTTTTGATTTTGATTTTGAATATCCGTTCTGGGAAAGTTCTTCCCTTATATCCATAAGGTCTTTTTCGTTCTCTGCGTTAGAAAGATTATCAAAAACCGATTCAAGATAAATAATTTCCCTTTTGCAAAGTTCAAGCTGCTTTGAAAGATATTCCTTTGCGGTTTTCGTTTTCTGATACTCCTTGAAATATTTCTGGGCGTTCTGGGAAGGGGCTTTATTATAGTCAAGGGGAATAGTAACGGGGGAATTATTATCATAGTAATTTTCTAAGGTTATGGATTTCATACCTTTTTGGATTCTATAAATATTCGAGGTTATAAGCTCGCCGAAAATACGAAGATTATCACTATTTTCGCAGTTCAGAATATCCTGGGAAATGGCGGATTCTTTTCTTTTCTGCCTTTCGATATGAATGGTGAGAAGTTTTAAAAGGTCGTTTCCTTTCTGGCGTATTTTTTCAAAGGTTGCCTTTTTGGAATAAAAATCATCGCAAAGACTGCTAAAATCCTCATATTCCTTTGAGAAACACTTGCCCGTATACTGATTTATATCCATAAAGGTTATATCAATAAGCTTTCCCTCTTTTTCTACTATCATAGAGGGAGAGAAATTATTTTTTATAATATTTTCTCTAAGGGTTTTGGTATGGAAAATAAGTTTTTCTATCTCGCTTTTTTCCATCTCGCAAAAACGGGGAGTTGAGTTTTTGCATGAAAGATAGCAAAGTTCCCTTGTTATAACGGGGGAAAGTCCCATAAAGGTATTAAGAATAAATTTATCTGCTCTTTCTTCGGAATTTATATTTTGAAAAATGGCAGATATATCAATATTATCAAAAAGGTCATATTTATTCTGAGACGGGGGAAGCTCATATTTTAGCCCCGGAAGAATCTGCCTCTGACTTGAAGTCTCAAAATCAACGTGTTTTATAGAGTCTATGATTTTATTATCTTCAAGGAGGATTATATTTGAGTATCGGCCCATTATTTCGATAACAAGAGTTTTTTTCACAATATCAAAAAGCTCGTTTGTTCCCTCAAATTCCAAAAATAAAATTCTTTCGCATTTTGGCTGAGTAATATCAATAAGTCGTGCCCCTGCAAGATGCTTTCTCAATAGCATACAAAACATAGGCGGGGAAGGGGGATTATCCTCGGGTTTTGAGGTGAAATGAACTCTCGGGTATGAAGCATTTGCAGAAAGCAAAAGTTTGCATGGTTTTTTGCCCCCACGGAATGAAATTATAATCTCATCCTTTGAGGGCTGATGAATTTTATCTGCTTTTGAAAGCAGGATATTTTCTTTTAACTCGCTTGTTATTCCTTTTAGAAATATTCCGTCAAATGCCATAGTTTTTCCTTTTAAATATAGTCAAAATAGTTTTCTTTTGTTGAGATAAGAGAATCAATACCGAATTTATTATCTATAATCTTTTTAAGTTTTTCTATATAGATTATTTCGCTTTCAAAATGTCCGCAATCGATAAGGTTGATTTTTCTTTCCAGGTTTTCTATAAATGCGTGATATTTTATATCTCCCGTGATAATAGTATCAACCCCCAGGGAAATCATTTCCTCAGAAAAGCTCATTCCGCTTCCGCAACAAACGCCGATTTTTTCGCAGTTGGAACTTTCGCCAACGAATTTTATAAAGGGGAGGTTTAGCGCTTTTTTAACCTTCTGAGCCAATTCTTTTGGAGATATGGGAGCGCTCTGGCAGATTTTGAAGCATCCGCCGTTATATATAATGTTATCAAGACCCAAAACGGTGCATAAATTATGGCAAACGCCATTTTCCATTGCATCAAGATTTGTGTGCATTGAAATAAGGGAAATACCGTTTTCTATAAGTTTTATGGCTTTTTTTGTTATAAAATCATCGTCGTTTATTTTTTTAGCGGGAGAAAAAATCATAGGATGATGGGAAATTATCAAGTCGCACCCTTTTTCTATTGCTTCATCAATAACAAAATCCGAGCAGTCAAGGCAAAACATTATTTTATTAACAGCGCCATCCTTTTTGCCAACTATAAGACCGATATTATCAAAATCCTCGGCAGTTTCAAAAGGGGCAATCTCGTTAAAATATTCAAGAATCTGAGAAACTTTCATTTTATAAATTCTCCTTCTTATAAAGTAAAAAATCCAAAATCTCTTTTACTTCGGCGGTTTCTTTATTTCGGCTTTTTTCAAGCCCTTTATACATAACAGTATATTTATCTATCATTTTTTGAAGATATTCTTTTTTCAGAGGGTAGTCTTCTTCCAACAAATACTTTGAAAAAAGAAGTTCTTTCTCGGTTTGCTTTTCTCCTTTTTCAAAATAACTTTCTATAATGATATAGAGTTTTTCGCCCTCTTTTGCAACCTTTTCAGAATGAATGGAAAGATTATTATCCGAGAAAAACTTTCTCACCTGGTAAAAAGAGTTCATGGGCTGAAGGATAATATGCTTTTTATAAAGTTTTTCCTTAAAGGGCTCCAAAATAGACTGAATAAGTTCTCCACCCATTCCTGCAATAACGATGGTATCGGCTTTTTCCACGTCGATATTTTTAAGGCCATCGCTTAAAACGGTGGTTATTTTATTTTGAAGAGAGTTTTTTATAATATTTTCCTCCGCCATCTGAAGAGGACCTTTATTGATATCGCAGGCATAGCATTTTTCGCATTTTTCGCTTTTTATGAGATAAATGGGAAGATAGGCGTGGTCTGTTCCGATATCGTATAAAATTTTCGAATTATGTATAAGTTCACTTATTTCAAATAGGCGTGGGGAAAGATTTTTTTCTCTTTTTAACATTGAAATCTCCTGACTCTTTAATGTATAATAAAATAGCGGAGTCAAAACCCCACTATTTATTCTTTAGAAAGTTATTGATTTTTTCAACTAAGCTATCTGCGTCGGTGCCGTGAACGTTGCATGCCTGCTCAATAGTTTCGCCTCTTGCAGCAGGGCAACCAAGACAATGCATACCGATTTCGAGGAAAAACTGAGCAGTTTCTCTATCAGCATCAAGAACGTCGCCGATTATGCTTTGCTTTGTAACTTCTGTCATTTTTAAAACCACCTTATTCTTTTTTTATTATTATATACAATTTTTTTGTTTTTTGCAAGATTTATAAAAAACTTTATCAGAGAGGTAATATAATGGGACTTGGGGAAATTATTTTAATAGCAGTTGCTCTTAGTATGGATGCCTGCGGAGTATCATTTTCAAATGCTATGGGATTTAAGGGCTGCAAAAAAAGAAGATTTTTGTTTATGGCGTTAATGTTTGGGCTTTTCCAGGGGGCAATGCCACTTGCAGGTTATTTTCTGGGGTCATTTATCGCAGAATATATTTCAAAATGGTCAGGGATTATTATTTTTGTTGTTCTCGGAACCTTGGGCGCAAAAATGATTAAAGACGGATTTTTCTCCGAGGAAGATGATATAACAAAAGATAACCTTGATATAAAAACTATAATCATTCAGGCAGTGGCAACAAGTATCGACGCTCTCGCAGTTGGAATAACCCTTAATGCAAGCGACGTAAATATTTTTATCTCGGTATCTATAATCGCAGTTATAACCGCCGCTTTATGTATGCTTGCAGTTCGAATTGGTCAGAAGTTCGGCCATATCTTAAAGGATAAGGCAGTTATTTTCGGGGGAATACTTCTTATTGTTCTTGCCGTTAAAGCTTTGTTTTGAAAAAAGCCATCTGTAAAAAAACAGATGGCTTTTACTATATATCTTTTCCGTATTCTTTAAATCCTTCGCCGAGAACCTCTGACGCAGTATTAACAAACATAAAGGCGCGAGGGTCGATTTTTGAAACGATTTTTTTAAGTTTTGGCAACTGCTGGGGTTTTACCGTGCACATTAAAACCTCAAGCTGATGGTTATTATATCCACCTTTGCCCTTCAGGAAGGTTGTTGACCTATCAAGCTCTTCGATAACGGCTTTTGAGATTTCTTCGGGGTTTTTTGATATAATAAATGCAACTCTCCCAATATCAAGACCATCTATCATTTTATTTATAATCAGCGTTGAAATAAAAATGGTAACGAGAGGATATAGGGTATATTGCATATCCTTATAGTAAATTCCCGCAATAATAACAACGAAGAAATCTATAATAAGCACCATAGTTCCAAAAGAAATATGAGGGAATTTGAGTTTTACGATTTTGCCGAGAAGGTCTGTTCCCCCCGTAACGATATCGCGGATATAAATAAGTCCAAGTCCAACTCCCATAAAAACGCCACCAAAAATGGATGAAGTTATCATATCGCCTTTATACGGAGTGACAAAAGAGAAGAAGTCGCAAAAAAAGGATAAAAAGAACATTGCCGTAAAGGTTTTGAAAATAAACGCTTTACGGAATTTAAAAACAGCGAAAACAAAAAGAGGAATATTCATAACAAAAATACTTGTTCCGATGGGAAATCCCGAAAAAGAATGAAGTATAGTTGCAATACCTGATAAACCACCGGGGGCAATATTATTGGGCGCAGTAAAGATATTAAGTCCCAAACCGTAAAAGCAGTTACCTATAATAATGAAAAGCATATCAATTATAAAAGATTTTGCAGCAAATATTTTTGTTTTCATAATATTATCCTTCTTTTATAATAATATTAAAAATTTCTTCCAAACGATCATAGTTTTTAGAAAGATAAAGATACCCGATAAGCGCTTCGAATCCCGTTGCTTTATGATATTCGCCGATGGAAGCGTGCTTGGGGGTTGAACCTACTTTGGCGTTTCGGCCTCGTTTTATAACGGAAAGTTCCTTATCTGATAGTATATCCAAAATTTTATCATAAAATACGCTCTGAGCGTTAGCACTGACAATTGAAACGCTATAATTATGAAGATTTTTGACTGAACCCTGATATTTACTCAGAATATGCTCTCTGACCATCAGTTCAAAAACGCTGTCTCCTATATATGCAAGATTTAAGGGGCTCATAAGTGAAGCATCATTTTCCATAAAAATTTCTTCTCCTTAGTTGATAAATGGTATAATTTAATTATATAATATAAAAAGAATAAAATCAATTTAAAGGTGACAAGACTAATCTGAACCTTATTTGAAAGAAGTTGATACTATGCCGGCAACAGTTACTCACTTTCTCGTTGGAGAAAAAACTCTTGAAAAGCTGGGAAAAAATCTTGATAAAAAAGAAAGAGAGGCCTTTGACCTGGGATGTCAGGGCGGGGATATATTTTTCTTTTACGGGGTTTTGGGAGGGAATAAATATCCTCTTTTAAAAAAAGCGGGAACAGTTCTTCATAAAGAACGTATTAACGCACCTGTTCATTATATGAATGAGTTTTTATCCCTCATAAACGAAGAAGATAAAAAAATAGTAAAAGCGTATATAATGGGATATTTATGCCATTTTTCAACGGATACAACTGCCCATCCTTATATCTATGCGCTTTCGGATATTCTGGAGAAGGAAAAAAATATTGAATCTGATTCCTTCTATTATCATACGAGAATCGAATCAAATCTTGACGTTATTATGCTTTTGAAGTTAAAAGATAAAACCATTATTGAAATTCCGCCTTATTCCCTTTTTCCGAAAAATAGCGAGGTTACGGAAATTTTATCAAAAATGTATAGCTACGCTTTTGAAAAAGCAGGGTATATAAAAGCACCGGAAGAAGAATATAAAAAAGCGTTTTCTTGCTTCAGAAATGGGATGCATCTTTTATACAGCAAGGGAAATCTCAAAAGAGATTTCATATATAAAGCATCAAAGCTTATTAAAATAACAACGGGTTTCTCTCAGATGATTCATCCCGTAAAATGCGATAATTTCTGCGATTATATAAATATTTCGGCAAGGGAAATCACCTATAATAATGGCGAAAAATCAAAAGATAATTTCTACGAAATATTTGATAAAGCCGTTGATAAATCATCGGAATGCATCAAAAAATTCCTGGAAGGCGAAAAAATCCCTGAAATTATGGAAGGAAAAAGTTTTGATACGGGGTTAGTTGTTGACTATTGGCGGATTTAACATTATAATATTCTTTTAGAATATATTATGAGAGGAAATATTATGTCAGAATATTTACTTAATATACCAAAGGGCTATAAATCCAATATGGATATATTGGAGACGGAAATAGCAATAAAAAAATTAAAAGACTTTTTTGAAAGGGAACTTGCATCAGCATTAGACCTTGTTAGAGTTTCGGCGCCATTATTCGTTCTTCCCAAAAGCGGACTTAACGATAATCTTAACGGCGTTGAGAGAGCGGTTTCTTTTGATATTTTGAATCAGGATGGAGAAGTGGCTGAGATAGTTCATTCTCTTGCAAAATGGAAAAGATACGCCCTGAAAAGATATCATATCAAAGAGGGCAAAGGTCTTTATACTGATATGAACGCCATTCGCCGTGACGAAGTTACGGATAATATCCATTCCATTTACGTTGACCAGTGGGACTGGGAAAAGGTTATCTCAAAAGAGGAGAGGACAACGGCTTTCCTTGAAGAAATTGTTGAAAGTATTTACGGCGTTTTTCTTAAAACTGCTTCTTACATAAAAAATGATTACCCGTTTTTGAAATGTAATTTGCCTGAAAAACTAACCTTTATTTCTACTCAGGAGCTTGAGGATATGTATCCTGAACTTTCATCTTCTCAGAGAGAAAAAGAAATCGTTAAAAAATGTGGTGCAGTTTTTATTACTCAGATAGGAAAAAAACTTAAATCAGGCAAAAAGCACGACGGAAGAGCTCCCGACTATGATGACTGGGAATTAAACGGCGACCTGATTTTCTATAATGAGGTTCTTGACCGTGCCTTTGAGATTTCATCAATGGGAATAAGAGTAGATGAAAAATCCCTTGCCCATCAGCTTAAAGAATCCGGCTGCGAGGATAGGGCAAATCTTCCCTTCCAGAAAGCACTTTTGAACGGGGAACTCCCTCTCACTATCGGTGGTGGAATCGGTCAGTCACGGCTTTGTATGTTCTTCCTTAATAAAGCCCATATCGGCGAGGTTCAGTCTTCTATATGGCCTGATGAAATGCACGATGAATGCGAAAAAAACAATATCAATCTTCTATAACAAAAAAGCAACCATTTTTATGGTTGCTTTTTTAATAACTATTTTTTAAGATTTTTCTTAGTTTCGTTTATTTCGGCAGAGAATTTTGCGCAGAGTTTTTCAAGTTCGGTAATTCTCTCCATAGAATAGGTAAGGGCAGCGTTTTTCATTTCCTTTTCGCTTTTTTGAGCAGCAGTTAAAATTTCGTTTGCTTTTTGCTGAGCGGCTTTAACCGTTGCATCCTCAGATACCATACGCATTGCTTTATCTTTTGCAGTTGCGATTATGGATTCTGCCTCTGCTCTTGCACCTTTTATGATGCTTTCTCTCTCGTTTATGGTATTTTGAGCTTTTTTGATTTCTGCAGGCATATTTCCTCTTATGTCAAGAATAATATCCCTTATTTTCTCCTCGTCAACAACGCATTTACCGTTAGATAGAGGAAAAGTCCACGCGTCATCAAGTATATCGTCCAATTTGTCAAGCAGTTCTTCGATAATCATATTATATTCCCCTTTATTTAAATTTTTCAACTATTTTATCGTGGATTATTTCAGGCACAAACTCTGAAATATCGCCACCGTTTCTCGTTATCTCTTTTACGATACTTGAGCTGAGGTAAAGGTATTTATAACTCGTTGTTAAAAACATAGTCTCAACGTCACGGTTAATCTTTTTATTCGTTAGAGCCATCTGAAACTCATACTCAAAGTCCGACATAGCACGAAGCCCTTTAACAATAGCGCAAGCGCCAACGTTTTTGGTATAGTCGGCCAAAAGCCCTGAAAAACTATCAACCTCAACGTTATCAATACCCTCGGTGCATGATCTTATAAATTCTACTCTTTCCTCTTTTGTGAAAGTGGGGGATTTTGAACTATTAGTCAGAACTGCGACGATAACTTTATCAAAAATCTTCGCCGTTCTTTTTATTATATCCAGATGCCCTTTAGTTATAGGGTCAAAACTCCCCGGAACTACTGCAATTTTCATTTTTATTTATCCTTTCTGTAAAAGGCCACTTTTGTTCTGGAATAGGTTCTTAAATCATAAAGAACAAATTCTCCGTATTTTTCTTTTGGCTGAGTTTTTTCATCGCATTCATAAACCAAAATGCAATCGTCAGTCAGAAGTTTTCTCTCAGAGAGAAGACAAAGCACCTTATCTCCAAGATCCGAAGCATAAGGCGGATCAAGAAAAACAAGGGAAAAGGGTTTTCCCGTATAGCTTTTTAAAAAATAAGTTGCCTCTTTTTTTATTATAACAGAATAAGTCTCAAAATTGCAACCCTTTATATTATCAGAAACGATTTTTGCCGCATTTGAGTCGTTTTCAACGAAAACGGCACCCTCGGCTCCTCGGGAAATGCATTCAAGTCCCATTTGACCCGAACCTGCAAAAAGGTCGAGAACATATCTATCAGATATTTCAAACTGAAGAATATTAAAAATCCCCTGCTTGATTCTTTCGGCGGTGGGGCGGGTCGTTAACCCTTCTAATGTTTTAAGTTTTTTTCCTTTTTTACTTCCGGAAATAATTCTCATCATAAATTTTTACCTATTATAGCATCTGACTTGTCAGATGGCGAAATCCGTTCAAGATATTTTCTTCGATGGCGTCGGCAAAGCCCTGACGGTCACGGTTTTTTAGCGCAAGAATAATTTTTTCGTGCTCTGAGATAGATTGAGCAGAGCGCATTCCCTTGCTATTTGAAATTCCAAGCATATACGCTCTGTCATAAAGGCCGTTAATAGTATCAAGAATCTCTTTATTACGATTTTTTTCAAGTATATATCGATGAAAGTTAGAATCCTCATCCATAAATTCTTTGATTTTTCCATCCTTTGAAAATTCCTTCTGTTTCAGAATGGAATCTTCGAGATAAATAATATCACTATCTGAAAGAAGGTCAAAAACCTTTCTTCCGTTATATGATTCAATAGCCGCGCGAAGCTCATAAATTCCACGGGCAGTTTCTATAGATATTGTGTTAATAACGGCGCCCTGCTTTGGCATAATAGTCAGTAATTTCTCGTTTTCAAGCCGTTGGCACGCATTTGTCACGGGGGTCCTGCTTATCTGAAGTTTTTCTGCCATTGCATTGATACTGAATGCCTGGCCCTGAGAAAGCTCGCCGCTCAGAATCATTTCCTTGAGTTTTTCATAGGCGATAGCGCTCAGATTCTTATTCATTTTTCGACCTCCCTTTCAAAACTTTCTTTTAGTATATCAAAAAAGTCTTTTTTCTGCAATATTAATATTGACACCCTTTTTTTAATATGATACTATATTGCTAACTTGTATGCAAGTTGTATGCAAGAAGAAAAGGAGTGGTCAGATGAATTATATTTCCGCAGCAAAAATCCTCTTAACAACAAGCTCAGACTGCAAGATTCACGAAAATATTCTTATTGTGACAGATTCTGAAAGCTACCCCGTTGCAAAAATGCTTTGGGATGAGATGACGGAGTTTCCAAATCGTTCTATGGTTATGATGAATGAGCGCACTATGCACGGTCAGGACCCTACGATTACGGTTGCAGGAGCTATGGAAAAGGCCGACGTTATATTCGGTTGCACCAAATTCTCGCTATTTCATTCTCAGGCGAGAAAGGCCGCAGTTGCTAGGGGTGCAAGATTTGTTAATATGGTTGACTATTGCCCACGTATGATGAAAGAGGGCGGGCTTTTCTGCGACTTTGAGAAGGCAGGAGAAGTATGCGCCAAAATCGCAGAAATTCTAAAAGGTAAAAAAACTTGCCGTATTACTACCGAACTTGGAACTGATTTTACCTGTTCAATCGAAGGAAGAAATCCCTTCCCCCAATTTGGCAGAAGCTTAAAATCAGGAGTTTCTTCATCACCTCCCGACGTAGAATGCGCTACCTGCGCAGTTGAAGGAACGGCTAACGGCGTTGTTTATATCGACGGAAGTATTCCTCATCCTCTTTTAGGTCTTATAAAATCACCTATTAAATTAACAATCGAAAACGGAAAAATCACCAATATAGAAGGTGAGGAAGAAGCAGAAATCTTCAAAAAGCTTCTTGCGGATTTAGATGATGAAAACGTTTACGTAATCGGAGAAATCGGTTTAGGACTTAATAATGAATGCACCTTAAGTGGTAGCATGCTTGAGGACGAGGGCTGTGGTGGCACCGTTCATCTTGCTTGCGGAGATAATACCGGCTTTGGC
>JAFZHO010000131.1 GCA_017554835.1 Clostridia bacterium | reverse complement strand
GATAAAGAAACTACTCTCGAATGGATAGGACCTCAGGATAATTATTCTATTGAGTATCTTGATATTGACGAGAATAAATATCCTCAGTTAAAAGGATTTTTGAAGATGTCAGAAACCAGCACAAGTATACCTTTTGAACCTGTCTACACAAAGAAATATATTGATAATTTCCCTGAGGGAATTGTTTGTGATAATAACCACGTTCTTGCAAAGGTAAATAAGGTAGAGAAACTGAAAATAAACGATAGATATTTCTTGAAATACGAGTATGAAATCGAAAAGGTTTACTACGGTAATCTAAAAAAAGGAGATAAGGTATCCGTTTGTATGAAAGACTGGACAGAAAAGCAGGATTTTGTATATTTGGGTGGTAATCCCGGCGTTCCTTATACTTCGGCTTTCAAAAACAGTGTTACTTTCCCACGTGTTGGCCAATATATTGTAACAAGAATTCACGGATATGAATTCAAAGAAGAGTTTTATCCAAATATGAAAGAAAAGTATTTTAATTATTATAATAATGCTCTTTATAAAAACGAGCTTAAGCTAATGGAAGAAAACTATTTTGTTCAGTCACATATTTTTAACCAGATGCTTTTTGACGAAAATAAGAATATTATTTCTACCGGGGCTGTTATGCTAGATGCCTTTAGAAAATACAAAAATGACGAAACAGCAACTATAGAAAAACTTTCTGCTGCTGACGAATTTATAAAATATTTCTTTGTAACAAGGGAATAAAAAATCCTCGTATGAAAATACGAGGATTTTTTTATTTATAATATTAGAATTTTGAGCCCTTTGAGCCGCCTTTTGCACCGCCGAAGCTACCGTTTTTAAGAATATTTTCTTCGTAGGTGAAGCATTTTTCGTTCTTTTCTTTATGGGCGGAGATGGCGATTTCAACGAGGCGATCGATTAGGTCCTTAAATGAGACGCCCACCTTTTCCCATAGATAAAATGATAGAGAACCGGGAATAGTATTTATTTCGTTAACGTAGATTTCTTTTGTTTCATCGTTCATAAGAAAATCAATTCTTGAAACTCCTGCGCAACCAAGAACTTTAAAGGTTTTGAGAGCAAGCTCATTAATTTTCTCTTCCTGCTCTTTCGTTATATCTGCGGGAACTTTTCTTGAAAGAGAGGCCATTCCTTTTTGCTTTGAATTGCCAAGATACTTATCGGCATAGTCCAAAACTCCCGAGGAAATAGGTTCTTCGCAAACGGAAGTCTCTGCTTTTTTATAGTCACCTAAAACGGAGCAGTTGATTTCACGAAGATTTTGAATACATTCTTCAACGAGGACTTTTCCCGTAAATTCAAATGCCTCGGAAATGCCTTTTTCAAGCTCCAGACGGTCATTTGCCTTTGAAACTCCAACAGAAGACCCTAAGTTATAGGGTTTTACAATAACGGGATAAGATAGAGCTTCGATTTTTTTAATTATTTCTTCTTTTTCGTTGAAATAATCTCTATTTGAAAAATCAATTCCTTTTGCAACGGGGATACCTTCGTAGGCAAGAACTTTTTTCATAACGGTTTTATCCATGCCTGAGGCAGAGGAGATAACGTTACAACCGCAATAAGGGGCGTTAAGATTCTCCAAAAGGCCCTGAATACTTCCATCCTCGCAGTTTGTTCCGTGAACAACGGGCAAGAAAACGTCTATCTCGCCTATATCGCTTGATTTTAGTTTGTTTGGTGGGTATTTCACCATTTTGATTTTGTTATCTGCTCTTATGAGAGAAATCTGAGTATTTTCTTCAAATAGCTTTTCCATATCCTTGAAGGTATCAACGTTAAAAAGCTTTTCCCCCGTAAACATTCTGCCGTCTTTTGAAATATATATGGGGGAAATATCGTATTTTTCTTTGTCCGCAGCGTTTATTGCCTGAAGTGCAGAGATAACTGATACCTCGTGCTCAACGCTCATTCCACCGAATATAACACCAAGTCTGATTTTCATTTATCTTTCTCCTATCAAATATAATCGTCTGTTAAATCGTTTTCTATAAGAACACTGCAAGGCGTCTCCCCTGCAAATAAATACATAACTTCAAAGGCCCTCTCCACCGTGGGAACTATGATAATATTATCCTCAGGGAAGTTTTCTTTTTTAAGCCCATCGTAGATGGGTTTCGTCTGCTTTTCGCCAACGAGAATAATTTTATCGCAGCATTTTGCGGCGTTTTGCCCTAAAATGAAATTCTCTTCATACTGCCTTTGACCAAGTTCTATCATACCGGGGGTTATGCAGATTCTAAGCCCCGGAAAGCCACCAAGAACGTCAAGAGCGCAGGCGCTTCCCATGGGGTTTGAGTTATAGGCATCGTCAATAATAGTAAGATTATTTGAGATTCTGTTTATAGAAAGGCGGTGCTCAGGGGCTTTAAGAGTCGAAGCTGCAAATTTTATATCTTCAACGCTGACACCAAGTTCAAGGGAAATGCTTATGGCACCTGCAATATTCGTTATATTATTATATCCGAGAAGATTTGTTTTGATTGGGATTTTTATATCGCCGTTAATATAAGTAAAACTGCAACCATCGGCATCATAATGAATATCTTCGCAGCGGCAATTGTTTTTGTCTGAAATTCCGAAATAGAAAACCTTTTTATCGGTTTTATTATTTTTTATAAACTCGTTATCCCCGTTAAGAAATGCTTTGCCGTCTTTAAGAGCGTCAACGAGCTCGAATTTGGTTTTTATAATATTTTCAATGGACTTGAAGGTCTCAAGATGCTGATACCCAATAGAGGAGATAATTGCATAATCAGGGTTTACCAAATCGCAGATTTCCTTAATATCGCCTTTTTGCTTTGCTCCCATTTCGCAGATAAAAATATCGTGGGTAGGGTTTAGCATTTCGCGGATAGTTCTCGTTACGCCAAGGGTGGTATTAAGGTTGCCGGGGGTTTTCAGAACGTTATATTTCTGACTGAGAAATTTTTCGAGAATATATTTTGTTGTGGTCTTTCCGTAGGAGCCGGTAATTCCGATAACCTTTGCCCGTGAGGAAGAGATTATTTTTTTTGCATCGTTGATATAATAGTTTGCAACGCCTTTTTCAATGGGGGAATTTATAATATTTGAAATTATAAGCAAAAGATAATTAAACAAACAAAAAATCCCCGAAACAAGACAAACCACCTTTGCCCCCAAAAGATTTCCCTTCAAAGCGAATAGAAGAGAAAGCAAAACAAGGGCAATAAATAGAATACAAAAAGTAGTTATCAGTCTTTTTATACGAGAAGTATAAACGAGTGGCTTTTTCGCAGGGGGTTCTTTGCCCTTTGAAAGAGAGGCAATAACAAAAAGAATAAAAACTCCGATATTAAGCCAAAGGTCGTTTCGGAAAAATCCGATTATAAGAAAAACAAAAGGCAGAATAAAATCAAAATCAATGATTTTTTTCTTATTTCTCAGAAGAAAAGTGAAAAATCTTTTGTTTCTATATGAATTTAGTTGGAGCATATGAAGGTTATATTTAAGTCGCAACAGGGCAAATATAAATGCGCCAACGCAGGGTAAAAAGCATAGATTTTCTGCCATTTAGTTTCGCTCCTTTTTCAAAAATTCGTATAAAACGCTTATAAATCTTCCGAAGCAGTCAAGATAGGAGAAATGCCCTGCGCCGTTAAAAATAACGAGGCCGCTATCGGGAATAAGCTTCTCCATTTTTTGCCCGTCTTTAAGTGGGGTGGCGGTATCTTTATCCCCCCAGATTAAAAGGGTTGGGGTTTTTATATTCTTCATATAAGAACTAAAATCCTGATTAACAACGATAGACATAGTCCTCTTCATAAGTGGGGAGCTATTTCGGTAATCCTCGCTACCTGCGTTTGAAATATATTTATCGTAGATAGGTTTTGTGTATTTAAAATATAAGGGGCAGGAAAGAATTTTTTTGCCAAGCTTATATTTATAGGTTCTGAAATAATATTTCAAAGTTCTGCGGGGTTTTATTCCTGCGCTATCGATTAAAATTGCTTTTTTAACGGGGAAAAGATATTTTCCCATAAGGCAAAGTGAAATTCTTCCCCCGTGGGAATGGCCCACTAAAACGGGGTTTTCGATTTGGAGCGCTTTTAAAAATTCTATAACAAATTCGGCATAATCCTCAGTGGAAAAAGGGTTTTTCGGCTCGTCACTTTTTCCAAAACCGGGAAGGTCGGGGCAAATAACTCTGTAATCACGGCTTAAAGCATCAATAACAGGGCGAAAACTCTCGATAGATGCTCCCCAACCGTGAAGCAAAACCACGTTATAGCCCTCGCCTTTTATTTCGTAATTTATATTAAGTCCGTTGATTAGAATATTCATTAAATCACCCAATTATATTATATCATATTATATGTAAAATCTAAAAAAACTTTCTCTGATTGGTTATCGTAAAAATCAACTGCAAATATTTCCGCAGTATAGTCGCCTTTTTCTTTTATAAAATCGGAAAGAGGGATTTTTATAAGGGGGTTTGATTTTCCATTGGGACAGTTATAAAATCCCGAGCATACTTTGGTTATACTATCGTTAATTTTTATAACAAAATGGTGGAAATAATCATTAGTAGAAAACTCAATATTCCCGTTCTCTAATTTTATCATTTCTTTGGTAAAAAGAGGGGCTTTTTTTGGAATTTCTCTAAAATCTTTTTGCCCTATTTTAAATTCCCAGGGAGATTTTATTTCCTTTTCTTTCATAATATCGAACTTGCGACATTTTACGTCGTAGCCGTCAACGTCAAGATACATTCCCTGAGCAAAATCCCAGGCATCAGGAAAGAAACATGTTTTGAACGTTTCTATAAATCCGCCAAGAACAAGAACGTAAACGCTTGATGGACACGCAATAGCCGAGAAATTGCCAAGATAAAGGGCTCTTTCATCCTGCAAAGGATGATGAATATGCCCCGAAAGAAGGAGAACGTTATTATACTTATTTATAATATCGAAAATATTACCGCAACTCCAGAAATTTCTCGCATAGGGGAAAACCGTATCAAGAACGGGAGTATGAATAAGAAGATAGCAGGGCCTATCCGAAAATTCCTCTAAAGAACGGCGAAGAAATTGGGCTGCATCTTTATCAAGGAGAGGAATATCCTCCAGAGGATAAGAGGTGGGACAAATCGCAATGATTCCAACTCCGTTAAAATCCCAGCGCGTATTTCCGCAAGCGGCCATTTTTTCGTCGAATTCGTCTTTTATAATTGGGGGGATAAGATAATCTTTTAAAACCTCGTTAAAAATTTTGACGTTTTCTCTGCGATCAGAATCACTATAACCGATATCGTGGTTTCCCATGGAGAAAAATAGTTTTTCGTTAGTAAGCACCTTATCAAGAGAAGCTTTGAATTTTTCGATTTCTTCTTTTTTTCCGTAGTCTGTGAGGTCTCCGCTAATAAAAAGAGCATCAAATTCGCCTGCTTCTTTTTTGAGAAGATTATACCCTTTTTCAAATTTTTCTGACGGGTCGTGGGATTTTAAAGTTATATGAACGTCAGAAAAAACTGCGATTTTCATTTTATTCTTCCTTTTCCTTTCCGCAAATAGCGCAGAATTTGCCTACGTTTTCCCTTCCGCAAGAGCAAATCCAGGTATCTTCTTCGGGAATAATTCTTACTTCTTCCTCTTTTTTGGGAAAGGTTATTCCGAGGGCTTTATTTGCCATAACCGTAAAGAAAGGTAAATCTGCATCTTTTCCTTTTGCCGTGCGGCAAATTCCCATAATAATAAAAATGGCTAATATAATCTTGATAATTACCGAAATCAATAAAATCAGGTTGATTCTTTCATATTGGAAAGTAATATTCAAAGAGAAAAGGGAAAGGATTTTCATAGAAAGAGCGCCAAAAAGGGAAATAAAAAGCCCCTGAAGCGCCTGCTTTGCCATCCATTTATCTTCTTCAAGAATTAGAGCATATCCCAAAAGAAGCAAAAGCCCTATAATTAAGGATTCGTTAAATAGGGATATAGCAGATAGAGAAAACGTTATAACGCCAAAAGCGTTTTTGGTTAGCTGATAGTTCGTTTTCATTTTCGTTCCTCTCTTTGCCTTTTTTTAGTGGAGTTTTTCTTAACGGAAAAACCGAAATGCCCCAGACTTTTGCCAAGTTGGAAATACTGACCATGGGCATAGGAAATAAGCTTGAATTTATCAAAACGGATTCTGCCTTTTTCATCGATATAATTTTCGTCAACGGAGATATTTTTCACCTCGCCGATGAACATATCGTGGCTGCCGAGAGGGATAATCTCTTTTACCTTGCATTCAATGGAAAGAGGACTCTGAGCGATAGAAGGGGCAGAAAGGGTTTTTGATTTGATGGGGGTAAGATTACATTTTTTGAATTTATCTACCGATGTACCGCTTCTCACACCGCAAAAATCGGTGGCGCGGCAGGTATTCGCAGTGGTAAGATTTATAACGAATTCGCCGGAATCTTTGATAAGTTTATGGGAAAAACGCTCACGACGAACGGAAATATAGGCCATTGCAGGGTCGGAGTTGATAGTTCCCGTCCATGCGATAGTAATGATATTTGGTTTTTCCATCGTTCCGCAGCTGACCATAACGGCGGGAACGGGAGATAGCATAGTCGAGGGTTTAAAATCTTGTCTTGCCATAGTTATTGTCTCAAACTTTCTAAATAGATTAGTAAAACGGAAATATCGGCAGGGTTAACTCCTGAGATTCTTGATGCCTGACCTAAGTTTGCAGGACGGATTTTATCAAGCTTTTGCGCCGCCTCGATTCGAAGTCCACGCAAATTGAGATAATCTATATCAGAGGGAAGCTTTTTGCCCTCCATTTTTTTGAACTGCTCAACCTGCAGAAGCTGTTTTTCAATATATCCTTCGTATTTTATGGAGATTTCTGCCTGCTGACAAATGAAAAAGTCGGTTTCCTGCCTTGTTTCATCTATTTCGGCGATGCTATCGTAGGTAATCTCCGGCCTTTTTAATAAATCTGCAACGTGAATCCCCGTTGATAGAGGAACGCTACCGAGAGATTTAAGAAGAGAATTTACCTTCTCTGATGGGGATAAGGTGGCTTTTCGAAGGCGTTTTATTTCTTTTTCTATTCTTTCTTTTTTTGATAGAAAAGCGTTATATCTATCTTCTGATATAAGACCTATTTTATAGCCGATGGGGGTAAGTCGAAGGTCGGCATTATCCTGCCTTAAAAGAAGGCGGTATTCGCTGCGGCTTGTCATCATTCTATAGGGCTCGTTTGTTCCTTTTGTAACAAGGTCGTCAATTAAAGTTCCGATATAAGATTCGGATCTATCTAAAATAAGGGGCTCTTCCCCTTTTAGTTTCAAGGCAGCATTTATTCCCGCAATAAGTCCTTGCGCCGCGGCTTCCTCGTATCCTGAGGTGCCGTTGAATTGACCTGCTCCGTAAAGACCCTTGATTTTCTTAAATTCCAGGGTGGGATAAAGCTCAAGAGGGTCAACGCAGTCATATTCAATAGCGTAGGCGATTCGCATTATCTCGGCGTTTTCAAGACCTTTTACCGTATGCATCATTTTTATCTGAACGTCTTCAGGCAGGGAAGAAGAAAACCCCTGAATATACATTTCGTTAGTAGAAAGCCCCATTGGCTCAATAAAAATCTGATGCCTTTCTTTATCAGAAAAACGAACAACCTTATCCTCAATACTTGGACAGTAACGAGGGCCAACCCCCTCGATAAGACCTGCATAAAGGGGGGATCTATGAAGATTATCCTTTATAATCTGATGGGTTTCTTTATTGGTATAAGTGAGGTAACAGCTTACCTTGTTTTCACCGATATCAGTATTTTCAAAGGAGAAAGGAATGATTTTATCGTCGCCTTTTTCCTCCTGCATTTTTGAAAAATCAATGCTTCTTTTATTTACTCTTGCAGGGGTGCCCGTTTTGAATCTGCGAAGAGAAACCCCCGCATCAATAAGACTTTGAGAAAGGGAATTTGCGGCAAACATTCCGTCAGGACCGCCCTCATATGATTTATCTCCTATAATGATTTTGCCTTTTAGGTAGGTTCCGCTTGCGATTATAACGGCCTTGCAGGAGTAATATGTATCAAGATGGGTATAAACTCCCTTGACTTCGCCGTTTTCTATATGAATTTTTGTTATTTCGGCTTGTTTAAGGTATAGGTTTTCTGTTTCTTCAAGGACTTTTTTCATATATTCCTGATATGCTCTTCTATCACTTTGAACACGAAGAGAATGAACGGCAGGGCCTTTTCCCTTATTAAGCATCTTGCTCTGCAAAAAGGTGGCATCAGCGCTTTTTCCCATCTGACCGCCAAGAGCATCAATCTCTTTAACCAGATGGCCTTTTGCAGTTCCACCAATGGAGGGATTGCAGGGCATATTGCCAACGGAATCCATATTTATTGTAAAAACGCATACCTTAAAGCCAAGTCTCGCCATAGAGAGACCGGCCTCTATACCGGCGTGGCCGGCACCTATTACCACTGCGTCAAAATTTTCTGCTAAAAAACTCATATTTAATCTTCACCTTATTATTTGCCAACGCAAAATTTTCTGAAAATTGTATCAACGATTTCTTCAGAAACGGTCATACCAACGATTTCTCCAAGACTTGAAATAGCGTTTTCAAGGTCAATGGAAATCATATCGGCAGTAAGTCCCGTTTCAAAAGCCGAAATCCCCTGACAAAGACTATTTTTGCATTTTGTCAAAGCTTCGAAATGGCGGGCGTTTGTTATAATCTCTTCTCCTGAGGAAATGAGATTTTCGTCTATAAACATTTCTTTGATTTTCCCTTTAAGTTCATCTATTCCCTTTTCGGAAAGGGCAGAAATGGAAATAGTGGGAATACCAAGACTTTCTATATAATTTTTATCGATTTTTTCTTCAAGGTCGGTTTTATTTATAACTGCAATTACTTTTTTGCCTTCTAAAAGTCGGATAATTTCCTCATCTTCAGAGGATA
The DNA here is from genome assembly GCA_017554835.1 of Clostridia bacterium. Taxonomy (GTDB): domain Bacteria; phylum Bacillota; class Clostridia; order Oscillospirales; family RGIG7773; genus RGIG7773. The sequence continues at coordinate 3,953 of JAFZHO010000131.1, read as the reverse complement.
GAGGGATCGACCCATCAAAAACGGCTATAACAAGCTGAGCTTTCGAAAGTTTTTCCTTGCTTTTCAAAACGCCGATGGATTCAACCTTATCGTCGCTTTGGCGGATTCCCGCAGTATCCCAGAGATTAAGGATAATTCCGTCTATGTCAACTCTTTCTTCAACTACGTCACGGGTAGTGCCCTCAATATCCGTTACGATGCTTTTATCGCAACCTGCAAAAATATTCATAAGAGAGGATTTTCCCACGTTTGGTTTTCCTACGATGGCGGTATTTATTCCGTCACGGATAATTCGCCCCGACTGATATGAGCGAAGAAGCTTTTCCACTTTTTCAAGGCAAAGTTTCATTTTTTCGCAAAGAGTTTCGGTGGTATCGTTTATAAGGTCCTCATCAGGAAAATCAATAAACGCCATCATATTTGCAGAAATTTCAATAAGTTCCTGCCTTAAAGCAAAGATATTTTTCTGCAAGGTTCCTCCCGCCTGATTTATGGCAATATCTTTTTCAAGAGAGGATTTTGCATTGATTATATCGATAATACTTTCGCTCTGGGAAAGGTCCATTTTTCCGTTGAGAAACGCCCGTTTTGTAAACTCTCCCCCAAGGGCCTGCCTTGCCCCTGCGGCAAGAACGGTTTCGAGAACGTTTTTCGTAACAACTATCCCGCCGTGGCAGAAAATCTCAACCGTATCTTCTCCCGTATAGGTATTTGGCCCTTTCATAACAAGGCATAAAACCATATCGATTGTTTTTTCGTTATATTTAATTTCGCCGTAATGAGCGGTATGACTTTCGCACTGGGAAAGTTTCTTTTTCCCGAAAAAGATTTTGTCTCCGATTTTAACGGCGTCTTTTCCGCTTATTCTGATTGCAGAAACTGCTCCCGTTCCGATTGGAGTGGAAATAGCTGCAATAGTATCAAATTCCATAGTTTTCACCTCAAGGTGACAAGAGTTGAACCTGTCACGCCTGTCAAATAATAATTTTTTGTTTTTTCTTGCCTCATCCCTTACTCTTACGGCTACGCCCTCCCAAAAAATTATTTATTTGGCAGGTCGAAGAGTTTCGCTCTGCCAACTTTTTTCGAAAGGCAAAGCGTGGAGTTTGCAGCAAGGCTGTCGCCTTGCAAAAACGAACGCGAGAAAGGCGGGAAAAGGTGGCGAGCCAAACCGTAGCAGGTTCGACTCTTGTCACCTTATAAGAAGATTTTTAACTTTTTTCAAAACGCTAAGAGCGAAGAAAGACATATCAGCAAGAAATTTTTTCTTTTTATCGATAATAAAATCAAACTCTCCTGCGTATTTTGCAATCTCTCCCGAGAAAGAACTTTTGAATCTATAAATTCCGTAGGTTTTGCTATTTTCGTCATCGTAGCCCGCAATCCCCATAAAATCGTAGATTTCGCAGCCCATATCAATAGCATCGGAAATCATAGTCCACTGCATAAGATAATTTGGCATAACGTTTCGGTGGTTATTATCAGAAGCGCCGTAAACGTAAACTGCCCTCTCGCCGAAGAAAGTGGTAACTGCCCCCGAAACGGGAACACCGTTATAGTAGCAGATATATAATTTTATATAATCGCCGAGATTTTGGAGCATTTTTATATAATATTCTTTGCCACGGATTATAAATCCGTCTCTTTTTGCGGTAACTTTTAAAATATTATAGAAATCATCGATTTTGGAAACGTCGCAAACCTTGCATTCCACTCCGTGTTTTGTTGCAACTCGGATATTGTAACGACATTTTTTATGGAAATTTGCGAAGATTTCCTCTTTTGTTCTTCCGTTAAAGTTTATAATATAATTAACCCTCGGTTGATAGGTTTTAAAACCCTTTTGCTTTGAAAAATCATATATAAAACCAAGCTCTCTTGCATTTTTGATAAATTCTTCATCATCTTCAAAAACGAAGGGGTCCATTTTGAAAAGATAAGCGTTATATTTTTTTGCGAGGACCTTTATTCCGTCGAGAATATCTTTAAGAACCTCTTTGTTCTTAAAATCCCAGCAAGGCCCGTGAGGCGCATACATAAGAGATACGTTGAAAGGAGGGATTTTTCGGATAAGCACCATAGCGCCGCCAACGATTTCGCCCTTTTCGTTTCGGGAAACGACAACTTCGCTCTCCCACATATCCTTGACCTTTGCCCAGTTATTGCATTGGAGAAAACTTGAGCCCTTTTGTTTTAATAAAAATTCTTCGTATTGAGGGTAATCCTTTTTATTTAAAATTTCCATAATAGCCACCTTAATATAACAGGAGAAACCCCTGCCACCTTAAAAAAGTATATACATAATATATTATAACTAAATTCCACGAATTTTTCAAGAAAAACCATAGGTATTTTCCCGTTGAAAAAGTAATAAAAAACCCTCCTTTACGCAAGGAGGGGGAATCAAAGATGGTGGAAGAATTGTTTATAAATCTTCCTCGTATTTATCTAATAGTTTTTTTCGTAAAAGTGCCAGGAGAGATTCGTCGATATTAACGAGAATACAATCCTCGCACCTGCCTGATGCGTCCAAGGAAATATTCTCTAATATACATTTTCCCTCCGACCAATATATGCAAAAATTGTTTTCGCAGTTCATTTTATCACATCCTTTATATAATTTTACTATGATTTTGAAAAAATATCAAGTAGCCGAAGTATCATACATAAAGAAAAACCTATACTTATATCAAGCAAATGAAGTATAGGAGAGACAAAATGAAACTAAACGAGGCAGTAGCAATAAGAATAAAAGAACTTTGCAAGGAGAGAGAGCTTACTCAATATAAACTTTCTATGAAAAGCGGTGTTCCCCAGTCTACTCTCAGCACTATTATGAGTTGTTCTTTTCCAAGCGTAAAACTTCGTATTATATACGAGATTTGCGAGGGGCTTGAAATTACCATAACGGAATTTTTTGATTCGCCCTTGTTTCAAAGAGAAAATATTGTTGATTAAAGATATATTAAAAAAATCCTCGGATTTACCGAGGATTTTATTTTTTGAATCTGATTATCAATGACCATTCCAGCAAGCAACAATCCCTCAGTCTTCACATTCGTTCAGACAGCTCCCTTTACACAAGGGAGCCTTTAGCGCGTTTATCGTGGCAAACCGTAGGGGAGGGGTTCCATCCCCTCCCGAAACAACGGGCGGATATGGAATCCGCCCCTACGATGTTGGGCGGGGCTTATTCGCATAAAAAACGGGCGGGAAAAACCCATCCGTTTAATCAAGTGGTATTTCTTTTATATATTCGCCTTTTTCGTTTATAAGGTAATAGCAAAGGGAATTTCCCGAAAAACAGGGAGAATAAATATGCCCGTTTTCGATTCTTTCACCGTTGTAATATAAAACATTTTCCGAAAGGAAGGCGATTTTTTCCTCATAGGGAGAAAGGGCAAAGGAGGAGATATTTTCGCCAAGTTTATTTTCTCCTTTGAAAAGTTTTTTGTCCTTTGAAAGATAATATATATCTCCATCCGGGAAAACGTCAAAACTTGTAACGTCTTTTTTGATTTCGGTTATTTCATCTTCAAAAAGAGACGCCCTATATAAAATGCCGTCCCGAAGAAAATATAGGTCCTTATTTTTTATCACGTATTGAGAAATGGTCTCAAAAAGAAGGGTTTCGTTTTTACCATTTTCATCGCAAAGGTATAGAGAATTATCCTTTATGTAAAACAGAACGGGTCCGATATTTTTAAGAGAAGAGATATTCCCCGAAATAAGAAGCTTGGAAAGACCGCCTTCTTTGGAGATTTTATATATTCCTTTTTTAAAATCGGGGGAAATAAAATATAGGTTTTCTCCATACTGGCATAAATCCGTGGCAGAAAGAGCGCCTATAATCTGAGAGCCGTTATAAATGCGAAATCCCTTTGAGGAATTTATATAATAATCGCCGATTTTGGAAAGGGGGTGCTGCTGCATTTTGTTATCGTTAAAAATAT
>JAFZHO010000130.1 GCA_017554835.1 Clostridia bacterium | reverse complement strand
CCAAGAAGACGGAGAATAATAATCTTCAAACTTTAGCACAGTGGAATTCAAAGTATCGGAAGCGGTTAAACTGCCTTTTGTTTGAACGGGAGTTAAAGCAATTACTATTTTATCGCCCATTTCAAGAATATGACTTTTTCCGGCTGCTTGATATCCGAAATTACCTTCGTTACCGAATATTCCTGCCAACTTATAATTTTCGCAAGGTGCATCTGTCCAAGTATATCCGGAAAGAAAGCCGTAATATATTTGTGCGTTAACGTCACTTTGCGAAGAAGACGACTCGTCGGTAACGACGTTGATACGAATATTTTTAACCTTTTCCGGTATATCGGGGTTTATATACTTCGGATGTCTTTCGTCCTCAAGTGTCAATAAATATTCAAGGTCATCTTTCACGGGAAAATATTTTACTGTAAGAAAAACAGCGCCGGCTATCAAAGCCAAGGAAAGAACGGAAAAAATAATTATCTTAAAAATCTTCTTTGTTTTGTCGGGAATAAGCATAAGCTTTAATCGTAATGATGTCATATCAATTCTCCTTTCAAAAAACAAAATCCGCCCTTGAAAAAGCAGGGCGGGAAACCAGAAGACATATTGCACCTGCTAAAAAACAGATACTATTTACTATATATTGACTATATCAAAAAAACGAAGAGATGTCAACAGAAAATTAAATATTACCTTCCAAATATTTATCAAGAATATCGCAAGCGGATGTTATACAATCCAAGCAACAACGGCGCTTTTTATAATAATCCTCGCTGCGGGCTTCAGGTACATGAGTAACGGGCTTTTCGGGAGAACCCAGTATTTCACGGCAGATATGACTTCCGTTTTCTTGTTCAAACTCCTTTACCAAAAATTGTATTTTTTTATAATGCTCGCTTTTTGCATCTCTGCTTTCGATATTGTCATATCCAAACACGGCGCCGGCAACAAGACACATTCCAAGGCAAGCACCGCAGGTTTCACGCAGTCTGCCTAATCCTCCGCCAAAAGAGGAAGACAACCGAAGAGAAGTATTTTCGTCTATATTCGTTATATCTGAAAAGGCAGTAAACACCGATTGAGAACAGTTAGCGCCTTTGAAAAACAAATCCAAAGCCTTTTCCGAATGTTTCATATCATACCTCCGCGATAGAAAAACGGTTAATTGATAAATTGTATATAAATATTATATACAAAAGTGAAAATATGTCAAATAATATGTTGAAAAACATTTTAATTTGTGATATAGTTTATTCTTGAGGTGTTATGTGTACGCCGATTAAATAAAATAATTAATAAAAGTAAATTATAGAGGTGTTAATATGCTTACAGCAATTGCCGGTATCAACTGGGGAGACGAAGGAAAGGGAAGAATGGTTGACCTTCTCAGCGAAGATTATGATATAGTCGTTCGCTATCAGGGCGGTAACAACGCAGGTCATACCGTTGTTAACGAAAGAGGTAAATTCATACTTAATCTCTTGCCCTCCGGTATTCTCCGTACAACCACTGTTAACGTAATGGGTAACGGTATGGTTATTGACCTAAAGCATCTTTGCGAGGAGATCGGCCGTCTGCGCGATGCAGGTATCGAAATTTCTCCCGAAAAT
>JAFZHO010000129.1 GCA_017554835.1 Clostridia bacterium | reverse complement strand
AGCTGACGGTTAAGGTTAGAGAGGGCAACCTTATCGTTATCGATAAGGGTTATTTTGCCGATTCCTGCTCTTGCAATTGCCTCGGCAGAAAAAGAGCCAACCCCACCGATACCGAAAATTGCAACGTGTTTGGTTTTTAGTTTTTCTATATTTTCTTCTCCTATAATAAGAGAGGTTCTCATAAACTGATTCATATAAAAATTCCTATTCTTCGTTATATTTTGCTCTTATACCACCGATGAATTTTGGGCGGGTTCTTGCGCAAACTACGTTTGCTTCGCCGATATTTTTGATGCTAAGTCGAAGGGGAACGGCAACTTTTTTAAGATGCATTCCGATAAGAGTATCGCCAATATCAATTCCTCCGTGGGCTTTTAGTTCCTCGACTGCAACGGGGTTTTCAAAACCTTCAAAAGCCGAGGTTGCAAAAGAGCCGCCTGCTTTTATCTGAGGGATAACGTTTACGATTTCAAGGTTATATTTTTCTGCCGCCTCGTATTCTATAATGAGGGCTCTATTCAGATGCTCGCAGCACTGAGCAGCAAGGAAAATTCCCTTTTCTTTTATTATGGGATGTATTACGTCAAAAACCTCTTTTGCCGCGTTGAAATCCGAACCTTTTCCGATTATATCCCCTTTTATTTCACTTGAGGAGCAGCCGATAACGAGAATATCTCCTTTTTTAAGGTTTGCTTTTTCTAAATATTCCTTTATGATAATTTCTGTTTGTTTTTTAATTTCTTTCATATTTATCATCCTATCTTATTTTAATAAGGAAAATTCGGGGAGCGTTGAATATTCTTATGGGAATCGTTCCCGTTCCAAGCCCCGAAGTGAGAATCATTTTTGGCCCTTTTCCGTATACACCTTTTGTATATTTTGGGAAAAGTCCCTGCCCTGCGGCGTATATCCCTTTTATAAACGGGAATCGGAACTGCCCGCCGTGAGCGTGACCTGCAAAATAATAATCAAAATCAAATTTATCAAGACTTTTTTCTCCTGCGAGAGAGAAATTTTCGGGATAATGGGAGAGAATAATTTTAAGCCCGTCGCAGTTTTCGAGAGGTTTTATATATTCTGATAAATCAGGATAACAAAACTCCTTTTTTATCATATCCACGTAATCCTTAAAATCTCCCTGCATATATGAAAGTCCGAGAATATTGATAGACGTTTCTTTTATATTTATTTTTTCTATATTGTTATTTAAAACGATAACGTCGCCATCTTTTAAAAGGGATTCTACCTCTTCTTTTTGATTTTTGCGAAATTCGTGATTACCTGAAACAAAAAATACGGGACAGCTTTTTGAAAGCTCACATAAAAAATCAGTAGTCTTTTTAATATCTTTCTGCCCTGCAGTTATAAGGTCCCCCGTAAAAAAGATAAGGTCGGGGTTTTCTTTGCCGATTTTTTTTAGTAAGCGGGAATTATTTTTGCCAAAGGATTTTCCGTGAAGGTCTGAAAGATGAATGATTTTTATTTCCTTTGGAACTTTTGAATAAAGGTTATATTCTTCTTTGATTAAGATATTATTATCAATATAAATAAAAAGAATAATGGCTATAACCAAAAATATTATCCACATATTTCTCACCTCTCAATTTAATTATATCATAAAGTTCAAAATCCTTAAATACCCTTTGTTTTAAAACTGAGGGTATTTTATTTTGCAAAAATTTTTTTATTTTCAAATAATAAAAAGAAATATTGTCAACAATACTAATAAGACAAAAATATTTAAAAGGAGAATCAATATGAAAAAAATAAAATTACTAAGTTTTATTCTTGCAGTTTTAATGTGTATGAGCGTTTTGGTGGGATGTATGCCAAACGGAAACGAAATGACGGGGGAAAAAACCTCAGAAACTAAGGACCTTAAGGTCGCACTTGTTACTGCGGCGGCAGGCCAAAACGATAACGGTTATAATCAGGCGGCAGTAAAAGGTCTTGAAGAAGCAAAAAAAGAGTTTGGCGTTACTACCAAAATAGTAGATAAGCCCGATGATATTCCCGGCGCCATTGAAGCCCTTGCCGCTGATGGATATAACCTTATATTTACTCTTGAATATGATTTTGATGCCCTGATCAAAGGCGTTGGGGGAAAAACTCCTATTGCAACCGCATATCCAAATACTACCTTCGTTGTTTTTAACGATAATCCCAACGTAGACGAAATGGGAAAAACTATGCATCAGAACGTGGTTTCGGTATTATTTGACGTTCACGAATCTTCTTTTCTTGCAGGGGCGCTCAGCGTTCTTATTAACGAAAACGGAGAAAAACTATTTTCGCCCGAAACTCATTCTCTTACAACAGGAGACAAAGGCAGAAAAATCGGTTTTCTCGGTGGAACCTCGTCAAACGGTATAACCGTATTTTCCTATGGATTTGCCGAGGGAATAAATTATATGGCGAAGGAACTTTCTAAGAACTATACATTATATACTGATTATAATGCAGGGTTCGTTGATTCTGCGGCGGGGGCAACAAAGGCGGCCACTTATTATTCCGATGGGGCGAATATTGTTTGCACTGTTGCAGGGTCTGTTGGAGACGGAGTTGACTCAAAAGCAAAAGAACTTAAAAAACTTTCTATTCAGGTTGATGCCGATAAGGATGCAAGTCAGTCAGGATATATTTTAACAAGTATCTTAAAAAATACCGACGTTCCCGTAAAAGAAATTATAAAGCACTATAAAAACGGCACTATGGATAAAGTAAAAGGCAAAGCCATTTCTTATTCTTTAAGTTCAGGGGCAACGGGAATAACAAATCTATCCGAAATTGAAAAAAGCATTACGACAGACGGCAAAGAAACCTTTGAAAATATAAAAGAAAAACTAAAAGAAATTGAGAAAAAAATCTCAGACGGGACTATAAAGGTTACTAATTCCCAGGCGGGAGAAAAAATAGATACGTCAAAATTAACTAATCTTAAAATGGCAAACGCTCAGTAAAACTGAGAAGAAGGTGGTTTGATATGAAGGTTATAAAAACAATAAACCTGACAAAAAAATTCGGAGATTTTATTGCCAACGATAATATAAATCTCGAAATAGAAAAAGGAAGTATAACCGCTATAATGGGCGAGAACGGAGCAGGTAAAACAACTCTTATGAATATGTTTTACGGGCTTTCAAAGCCCACTTCGGGAGAACTTCTCATAAACGGCAAAAAAGCCAATTTCAAATCACCTCAGGATGCTATAAAATGTGGTCTTGGAATGGTGCATCAGCATTTTAAACTTGTTCCGGGGCTTACGGTTTTTGAAAATATACTTCTGGGAACAGAGATTACGGCAGGCCCTTTTATTGATACTATGAAAGAAATAAAAGAGGTTTCAAAACTCATAACCGAATATAAATTTGAACTAAATCCCAAAGATAAGGTCTCGGATATTTCTATCGGAGCAAAGCAAAGGGTAGAAATTCTCAAAATGCTTTATCGCAAGGTTGATATTCTTATTTTTGACGAGCCGACTGCCGTTTTAACGCCCCAGGAGGTTGACGAGCTTTTGCAAAGCTTTCGTGAGCTTAAAAAACAGGGCAAAACCATTATTCTCATCACTCATAAGCTTCGGGAAATAATGGAGGTCAGTGACGAGGTTATCGTTATAAAGAAAGGGAAAATCGTGGGAAACGTCAAAACTTCAAAAACAAACCCGAAAGAACTTGCCAATATGATGGTGGGAAGAGACGTGGTTTTAGACGTTTCGAAAAGGGAAAAAGATTTTTCCACTTCCAAGGTTTTATATAAGGTGGAGAATCTAAAAACTGAAAACGATTTAGGCAAAACCGTGGTTGATAATATTTCCTTTGAAATCAGAGAGGGAGAAATTCTCGGCGTTTGCGGAGTTGAGGGCAACGGACAGAGCGAACTTGTCAAACTTCTTACGGGACTTATGGAAAAAACGGAGGGCAAGGTCTTTTTAAATGGAGAAGATATAACGGGAATGTGGCCCGATGAACTAAGAAAAAAAGGACTTGCCTTTATTCCCGAAGACAGATACGCTCAGGGGCTTTGTCGGGATATGAGTTTATCGGATAATATTATTGCCGGGTATCACAGTGGGGAAAAGTATTGCAGTTTCGGTCTTCTTAAAAGAAAAGAAATAACAAAAACCCGTGATGAGCTTATTGATTTTTATGATATAAGAATCTCGGAAAGAGAGGGGAATATATCCTCTCTCTCAGGAGGAAACGCCCAGAAGGTTATAATCGCAAGGGAGTTTGATGCAGACCCAAAAGTTATTATTGCTTCTCAGCCCACCCGCGGGGTTGATATCGGCTCTATTGAATTTATTTATAAAAAAATATTGGAACTTCGGGAAAAGGGAAAAGGGATTTTGCTTGTTTCAAGTGAGTTATCGGAGATTATGAGTCTTTCCGATAGGATAATCGTTATGTATAAAGGTAAAATTGTTGGCCAGGTGGATGGAAAAACCGCAACTAAAGAAAAACTCGGTCTTCTTATGGCGGGGGTGAGGTGATATTATGACGAAAAATTTCAAAGAAAGATTTCTTATACCTGCTTTTAATACCTTGCTTCCCGTTATTTCTGCTCTTTTTCTTGGTGGAATAATAATTTTTGCCATTGGGGATAATCCTTTTAAAACCTATGGGGTAATGATTTCAAAATCTCTTTTTACCGTTGACGGCATTTTAAAAACTCTTCATTTTGCCTCGCCCTTGATTCTTACGGGACTTGCAATTGCAATAACCTTCAAGGCAAACGTTTTTAATATGGGAGTGGAGGGGCAGATGCTTCTGGGGGCTTTTTTCTCGGGAGTTTTTGGTTTTTCCTTTGATTTGCCACCTTTGCTTCATATTTCTCTTTGTCTTATAGTCGGGGTTATAACGGGGATTTTATTTGCGTTAATACCTGCTTTTTTAAAGGCATTTTTTAAGGTTAACGAAATGGTGGTTACCCTTATGCTAAACTATGCCGCAGTGGAAATAACAAGGTATCTCGCTCAGGGAGTTTTCCGAAATCCCGCTTCCGGAGACGTTGCCACCTATACAATAAATTCCTCGGCAATGTTTAATAAGGTGGGAAAAAATATAACCGCATTTTTTCTTATTTCGATTTTAGTTTTTATATTTATTTATATATTGATGAAAAAATCAAAGCTTGGCTACGAAATAACCGCAATAGGAAAAAACGAAGAGTTTGCAAAAGCATCGGGAATGAGAGTTTATCGCAAAATAATCTATATAATGATGATTAGCGGCGGCATAAGCGGACTTGCAGGGGCGGGCTGGATGATGAGCGAAAAATATAGATACACAACCTCTTTCTCGGGAAATCCGGGTATCGGCTGGGATGGAATGCTTATCGCTCTTCTTGGCGCTCATAATCCCGTCGGGGTTTTAATTGCGGCGATTTTTTATGCGGCGCTTAAAACGGGAAGCGATTATATAAATCTTTATACCAACGTTCCAAAGGATATCGTTGGCGTAATTCAGGGAATTCTGATACTATTTCTTTCTATAAAATTCATAAACGATAAAACGGATTTTCTCGGCAGAATGAGACAACGGCTAAAAAGCATAAGAGGAAGTAAAGGGGCGACAAGAATATGAGTCTTATAAATAATATTTTATATGATACGGTTTATCATAGTGCGCCCCTTATACTTTTAGTTCTTGGGGGAATATTTGCCTATAAAGCAAACGTTCTTAATATCGCTCTTGAGGGTATGATGCTTCTTGGCGCTTTTTCAAGCGCTTATTTCGTTCTTATAACCAAAAGTCTTTTATGGGGAATTATAGTAGGAGTTATTCTTACTTTGATTCTGGGGCTTATATTCTCTTATTTCAGCGTAACTCTAAAAAGCAATTTTATTATAACGGGCCTTGGAATAAATATGTTTACCCTTGCATTATCGGGGTTTTTGCTTCAGTTTTTTTCCATTCCCAATATTAACGTGAGTAGCATAGTTTCTACGGCAAATCTTAAAATCGATATTCCTTTTTTAAAAGATATTCCGATTATCGCACCAATTTTAAGCGGACATACCTTTCTGACTTATTTTAGTTTTGTTTGTATTTTTCTTGCAGGTGTTTTAATGTTCAAAACCAAATTCGGCACCTACGTTCGCGTAGTGGGAGAAAACGAAGAAGCTGCAAAATCCGTGGGAATAAAATCCGACCGTATAAAGTATTTAGCAGTTTTAATAGGGGCTTTTCTATGCGCTCTGGCAGGGGCTAATCTTTCTGTTGAGAGAACTGCACTTTATACAAATAATATGACGGCAGGTCGTGGGTTTATTGCTATTGCGGCAATATATTGCGGCAGGGGAATGCCCGTTAAATCCACGTTATATGCCACTGTTTTCGGACTTACAAAATCTCTTTCCATAAATCTTGCTCTTAATGCGGGGCCTGTTTCGGGACTTTTTGAAACTGTGCCATACGTAATGATGGTTATTGTTTTGGGAGTTGTTTCCGCTATTGAGTCAAGAAGAACAAAATTGAGGTAAAAGCTATGAATAAAACTGCACTGATTATTGTTGATATGGTAAAAGATTTTACCGACCCTGAGGGGCTTGTTTTTTATCCTCAGAACAGAGAAATTCTCCCAAAAATAAAAGAGGTTCTTTCTTTTTGCAGGGAGAAGAACGCACTTATAATTTTTTTGCGCCATAGTTACAGAGCAAAAAAATACGATAAAAACCTTGTGAATATGAGAAAAAACTGCATAGAAAACTCAGGGGGCGACGAAATTGACCCTATGCTTTTTGTTGACGAAGTGAAAGACTACGTAGTGAAAAAAAGGCGTTATAGCGGTTTTGTCGGCACTGACCTTGATATGATTTTGAGAGAAAACGGCATCAGAAAAATTATCATAGTGGGAACAAAAACAAACTGCTGCATAAGAGCAACGGTAACAGATGCATATAATCTGGATTATATTCCTTACGTAATAGAGGAGTGCGTTGCAACAAATAGCGAGGAAGTAAATCGAGTTCATCTTGAGGATATAAGAAAATATCTTGGCAAGGTAGTAAGTTTTCAGGAACTTAAAGAGCTTTTTGAAAGGGGTGAATTATAAATGGAATATGATATTATTGCAAGTGGTTACGTCAGTATGGATAGAGTCATAAAAATCGCATCTCCTATGAAACTTGGGTTTACCTCTATTATAAAAAATAAAAATAATTCAAAAATTTATTACGGGGGCTGCGCCACTAATATATGTTATCTTCTTTCAAAACTGGGTAAAAAAACTCTTCCCGTTATACGACTTGGAGAAGAGGATAGAGAAGAAGTGGGCTTTTATGATTTTTTGAAAGAGGGTGGAGTTTTTCTTGACGGGGTTGAATTTATAAAAGATGAAACAACGCCAAATTGTTATCTTTTTCTTGATGATGAAAGAAATCATATAACCTCTTTTTACCCCGGCGCCCAGGACGGAAAATATTCAAAACCTATTTCTAAAAATCTCTTTGAAAAATCAAAATACGGCCTTATGACAGTTGGCTCCTTTGAAGATAATAAGGAATTTTTTAATAAATGCAAAGAAACAAGTACCCCTCTTATATTCGGAATGAAAAGCGATTTTGAAGCATTTCCACCATCTTTTTTAAAGGAAATTTTGCTTTATAGCGAAATAATCTTCACTAACGGGGCAGAAAGAGAAGAAATAGAAAAATTATATTCTCTCTCATCCATAACGGAGCTTTTTAGTATGGGAAATGCAAAAATAATAATAACAACAAGAGGAAAAAAAGGCAGCACGTTCTACGAGAAAACAAAAGATGGCATAAAAGAGGGAGAGGTTTTTGCCGCCGAGGAAAACCCCGTTGTTGATACTACGGGGTCGGGAGATGCTTATATTGCAGGGTTTATTTACGGATTTTTGGAGAATAAAAGCGTTGAAGAATGCTGCAAGAGAGGGAGCATTTTATCCTCTTTTATAATCGAGAAAGAAGGATGCCTTACCAATGCTCCTGATATAGAAGAGTTTAATAAAAGATATAAAAAACTTATTGGAGAAATATAGATGGAAACACTTTATCTTAAATTAAAACCCGGCGATATATCAAAATACGTTCTTTTCTCAGGAGACCCTATGAGAGTGGAGATAGTTAAAAAATATCTCGAAAACCCCCGCCATATTTCATACTTCAGGGAGTTTAATACCTATACGGGAGAATATAAAGGCGTTCCCATAACGATAACCTCAACGGGAATGGGCGCTCCATCCTGCGCCGTTGCAGTTGAGGAAATGTATCAGTGTGGTATGGAAGTTGGGGTGAGAATGGGGACTGTTATGGGGCTATCTTCCCATATGCTGGGAAAAATATTTATCCCCACTGCCTGCATAAGAGATGAGGGAACAAGCAAAACCTACGTTCGAAAAAGTTATCCTGCCGTTTCTGATTTTGATCTTATTTCCTGTATGGAAAAGGCGGCAGAAAAAATAGGCAGAAAAACGGTTAAAGGAATCAACTGCACAATGGATGGGTTTTATAGTCAGATGAAGGATTCAAGATTTTCAAAAGAGACGGAAAAAAACCATCAGAAAACCTTTGACGAGCTTAAAAAAATAAACTGTATGGGAGTGGATATGGAGTCTTCTCTTCTATTGACGCTGACAAATCTTATGGGCATAAAGGGATGCGTCGTTACCATGACTACGGTTTTGGAAAATTTAAAGGATTTTCTCAAAGGAGAGGAAAGAACAAAAGCTGAGGAGGATATATGTCTTTGCGCCCTTGAGGGAATAGTTTTATATGATAAAAAGGAGAAAAAATGAGAGATATAAGTTTCTATAAAAAAGGCGGGAAATTCATATTCGGAATGGTCCACTGCAAAGCCCTTCCGGGAACGGCTTTTTTTGAGGATGATATGGAAAAAATAAAAGACCTTGCAGTATCTGATGCCATAAACCTTGAAAAAGCAGGAGTAGATGCCATCATAGTTGAAAATATGGGAGATGACCCTTTCTCTGAAAAACTTGATATTCCTCAGATTGCGGCTTTGGCTGCGATTTCTCAGAAGGTTTCGGAGAACGTGAAAATCCCCCTTGGAATTGATGCCGCTATGAACGATTATGAGGCGGCAATTTCTATTGCGAAGGCAGTGGGGGCAGATTTCGTCCGCATTCCCGTTTTTGTTGATACGGTGGAATTTACGGGGGGAATTATTGAACCTTGCGCAAGAAAGGCAATGATACTTCGGAAAAATCTTTCGGCAGAAAATATCAAAATTCTCTCTGATATTCAGGTTAAGCATTCTCATATGCTTTTAAGTCATATTTCTATTGAAGATAGCGCCATGGCGGCCCAGACCTGCGGCGCCGATGGAATTATCGTTACGGGAACTTATATCGGAAAAGAAACTCCCATAGAAATTATCCAAAAAGTCAAAAAAGTAACGGACATCCCAATTATCGTTGGAAGCGGCTTTAAAAAAGAAAACGCAAAATCCCAACTTGAAATTGCCGACGGAGCAATAGTTGGTTCAAGTATAAAGGAAGGGGGAATATTTAAAAACCCCGTTTCATATGAGCTTACAAAAGAGCTTATTGATATATGCAAATCTTGAAAGGAAAGTGGTAAAAATGATGAGACCTATTAAAATGGCGGGAGATGAGCTTATCTTCGGGGAGGGTTGCCTTTCCCATCTTGAAACCTTGAAAAAAGAGAGAGCCGTAATAATAACTTCGGGGAGTATTTTCAGAGAAAACGGGGTTATGGATAAGGTAACGGCCCATCTTGATAAAGTAAATATCAAATGGAAAATTTTTGAGGACGTTGAGCCAGACCCTCATTTTGAAACGGTTATAAAAGGGGCAAAGTTGATGCAGGAGTTTTGCCCCGACGTTATAATCGCCTTAGGTGGTGGCTCTGCAATGGATGCGGCTAAGGGAATGTGGATATATTATGAGCATCCCGAACTTAAAAACCTATCTGATATAGAAGTTTCGGAGAATTTCCCTCGCCTTCGGAATAAAGCAATAATGGTCTGCATTCCCACCACTGCAGGAACTGCAAGCGAGGTTTCAAGGTCCATAGTTATAAGCGATGAAAAGGGAGTTAAGCACGGTATCGGAAATATGGAGATGATGCCTGATATTGCCATTTGCGACCCTGTTGTTACTCTCTCTATGCCAAAAAAAATAACCGCCGAAACGGGAATGGATGCTCTTACCCACGCTCTTGAAGCCCTTGTTTCAAAAAGGGCTCATTTTCTAAGTGATATTCTGGCAAAAAGCGCTATAAAAGATATTATTGAATTTCTTCCAAAGGCATTTGAAGAAGGGCAGAATATTCTATATAGAGAAAAAATGCTCAACGCTTCCACCATTGCTGGAATAGCGTTCACAAACGTTTCTCTTGGAATTATTCATTCTATGGCTCATACTCTCGGAAGTTATTTTAAAATCCCCCACGGCCTTTGCAACGCTATCCTTCTGCCTTATATTGTTAAATTCAATATGAAGGAAGATTATGCAAAAAAGATATATAAAAATATGGCAAAAGAACTTTCGGGAGAGGATATGGTGGAGATTATAAAGGACCTTAACGAAAAGGTTCAGATTCCGAAAAGCATCTCAGAAATTATAGAGGATAGGGAGCTTTATATGTCACGCCTTTGCGAAATGGCAGAAATGGCGAAAAAGGACGGTTGCACAAAAACAAACCCCATAATTCCCACCATTGAAGAATTTAAAGAGCTTTTTATAGAAGTTTATGGAGGATAAAATGAAACTTATTTGTTATTTATCAAACGGTTATCCCTCAATAGAAAAAAGTATTGAAATGGCAAGCCATTACGTAAAAGCGGGGGCGGATATAATTGAGGTGGATTTTCCATCAAAAAACCCTTATCTTGAGGGGGAATATATTGCAGGAAGAATGAAAGAGGCCCTTTCTGTCTGCAATGATTATAATAAATATATGGAAGGGATTTTGAAAATCAAAGATCAAAATCCACGAACAGAATTTATTATACTTGCTTATGAAAACACGATTTCCGAAATCGGAACGGCAAAATTTTCGAGGTTTTTGCTTGATAATGATTTTAAAAATCTTATTTACGTGGGAAATGAACAGGAAAACATAAAAGCCGAGCTTATAAAAAAAGGGATAAAAGTCTCCTGCTACGTGCAGTTTCATCTCCCCGAAGATGAAATAAAAGCCGCAGTATCGGCAAACGGCTTTGTTTATATCCAGGCAAAACCCACAACGAATAATATAAACCCCGATTATCCCACCTTGAAAGACTGCATAGAAAAACTTCGAAAAGAGGGTATAAAAAGAGAGATTTACGCAGGGGTGGGAATTTCCACCGAAGAAGACGTTAAAATGGCAAAAGATGCAGGGGCAGATGGGGTATTCGTCGGTAGCAGAATTTTAAAACTTCATGATAATATTCCCGAACTTGAAAAAGCAATAAAAGAACTTAAAAACGCAGCGATTATATAATAAAACGCCCTGTCTTATGACAGGGCGTTTTTTAGAAACAAAGTTCCATTATATAGTCGTCCATTACGTAGCCGTTGCCAATATCTGAGACTACGGAATCTATAATTTTAAAATTCATTTTTTTATAGGCGTTTATGGAATCGGTATTATATTTATTTACGGTAAGATATATTTTGTTATACCCTTTTTCTCT
>JAFZHO010000128.1 GCA_017554835.1 Clostridia bacterium | reverse complement strand
TTTATCTCGAAGTTAAAGAAAGACCTATCTACATCATAAAAGAAACTAATATCAAGGATAACTAACATGTATAAAATCATAGAACTATATAAAAAGTATAAAGAAATAATAAACTATCTTGTTATGGGCGTATTAACCACCCTTGTCAGCATTGTTTCTTATTTTATATTATCTTCTATATACGATATAGAAAATACTATATGGTTTACTATTGCAAATCTTCTTTCCTGGATTTTTGCAGTTATTTTTGCTTACGTAACCAATAAAAAATTCGTTTTTGAGAGCAAAACCTCTGATAAAAAAGAAACGGCAAAGGAATTTATTCTTTTTGTTTCTTCCAGAATAAGCACTTTTCTTATTGAACTTTTGTTTATGTTCTTAACCGTAAAAGTATTTTTAATGAACGACAAAATCGCAAAAGTTATTGCCCAGGTAATCGTTATTGTTCTTAACTATCTTTTAAGTAAAATATTCGTTTTTAAAAAGAAATAAAAAATGCCGACAGCCCTATGACTGTCGGTATTTTTTTCTTGTTGTTTTTGGCAAATTATGATATAATTAAATAAATATTCTGAAAGAGAGGATAATTATGAATTCAGTTTTGGGCTTTTGGAATCAGATGACGGCAAATCCGCTTCTTTTCATCGCAGTAACTCTTACTCTCGGCGTTATCCTTGTTAACGGTTGGACCGATGCGCCAAACGCAATCGCCACCTGCGTTGTAACAAGATGTATGCCACCGAAGGCAGCGATATTAATGGCCGCAGTATTTAATTTTCTTGGCGTTTTCGTTATGACTCTTATTAACTCCACCGTTGCAGAAACTATAACCAAAATGGTGGACTTCGGTAGCGATCCCGATAAAGCAATTATAGCTCTTAGCGCAGCGTTATTCGCTATCGTTTTATGGGCAACTCTTGCCTGGGTTTTCGGAATTCCAACAAGCGAAAGCCACGCCCTCATCGCAGGACTTACGGGTAGCGCTATTGCTCTTCATGGTAGTTTCCAAGGCGTTAACGGAGGCGAATGGATAAAAGTTATCTACGGTATCGGAATCTCCGTTGCTCTTGGTTTCGGGCTCGGATGGGTAGTTTGCAAACTCGTTACCGCAATTTTCTATAAGGCAAACAGGCCAAAAACGGAACCTTTCTTCCGTGGTGCGCAAATAGCAGGTGCCGCTTCTATGGCGTTTATGCACGGTGCTCAGGATGGGCAGAAGTTTATGGGAGTTATTCTTCTTTGCGTTTATATGTCAAAAGGTGAGGCGCTTCCCTCTGATATAAGTATTCCAATCTGGCTTATGATAGTTTGCTCCGTTGTTATGGCGGCAGGAACTGCCATGGGTGGCAAAAAGATTATTAAATCCGTTGGAATGGATATGGTTAAGCTGGAAAAATATCAGGGCTTTTCCGCAGATATAGCAGGCGCGTTATCTCTTTTATTCTGCTCGGTTTTCAGTCTCCCCGTTTCAACAACTCACGCAAAAACAACCTCTATTATGGGCGTTGGAGCAGTAAAAAGAGTTTCTGCTATTAATTTCGGCGTTGTTAAAGAAATGGTTCTTACCTGGGTTTTGACTTTCCCCGGTTGCGGACTTGTTGGTTTTGTTATGACTAAAATATTTATGACGTTATTTACATAAAAACGAATACATTATCTTATAAGAAAGGGAATTTTAAAATGGCAAAAGGCGATAAATTTTATTTTGAGAATTTTTCAGAATGCACTGCATATTCAAAAAAAGCGGCAGATTACCTTGTGAACTGTCTTGAAAATTATAATCCCGACGAAATTGAGCGTATGCTCTCCGAAATGCACGAAATCGAGCATAGCGCAGATATCAAAAGGCATCAGATGGGCGATGCTCTTGCAAAGGCGTTTGTTACTCCCGTTGATAGAGAGGACTTAGATATGCTAAGCCATACTCTCGATAACGTTACTGATAAAATCGAGGACGTAATCCAGAAACTTTATATCAATAATATAGTTGATATAAACCCTGCGGCAATCGAGTTTTCTCATAAGGTTGTTGAGGCATGCGAATATCTTTGTCAGTTAACCGATGAATTCGATAACTTCAAAAAATCCAAAAAAATTCAGCCCCTTATTATAAAAATGAACGATATTGAGGACGAATGCGATAAGTTATTCCTTTCCTCAGTTCGTGAACTTATGAAAAACTCAGAAAACGTTCTTGTTACAATGGCGTGGAAAGAAATTTTTGACTGCTTTGAAGCTTGCATCGACGCTTGCGAAAAATGCGCCGAAAATATCGGAACCGTTATTATGAAAAACACCTGATTTTATAAAAGCAATAACTCCGAACACGATTTGTGTTCGGAGTTATTTTTTATCCAAGGAATTTATCCATTATTTTGCAGCCGCGGTCAACGTAATTTCCCGTTTCTTTTGCACTTTCTTCGCAGAAATTTTCGATTTTGTTATCTGCTTTTTTATTTTTCTCAAAAATCAGATAAGGAACCGCATCTCTCGTATGAGTTCGAAGTGCGATTGGAGTTGCGTGGTCGGGCAAAATCATTATTTTATAGTTATC
>JAFZHO010000127.1 GCA_017554835.1 Clostridia bacterium | reverse complement strand
ACATTGCACCATGGATAAAGCACTCAATTTCCATATCTTCGGGAATATTATTTCTGATTTCTTTTATTTCTTCCAAAGTCAGTTCTCTTGCAAGAACTACTCTTCTCGCGCCCATATTATAAAAGGCGTTCGCAGTCTGATAGTTAGTTATATTTGCCTGGGTGGATATATGAATCTCCAAATCGGGAGCATATTTTTTTACGCATTCCAAAACTCCCATATCAGTAACTATAACGCCATCTGCTTTATACTTTGAAAGTTTTTCAAGATACTGAGGCAGTTTTTCTATTTCGCTGCTTCTTGGAACTATATTTATGGCAACGTAAACCTTTACTCCTCTTTCGTGAGCAAAAGAAATACCCTCTATAAGTTCTTCGTCATTGAAATTTTTGCTGGCAGTTCGCATAGAAAACTCAACGCCACCAAGATAAACGGCATCGGCTCCGTATAAAACCGCCATTTTTAATTTATCAAGACTTCCTGCGGGGGCAAGAAGCTCGGGTTTTTTATTAATCATTTTTTTGCTCCTTTTTCATACAAACGGCAACTCCGTCACCAATGGGTAAAACGCTTGTAACAAATTTATCGCTTTTTGAAAGAATATCAAGAAACTCTCTCACTCTGCGGACAATAGTTTTATTTCGCCTTTTATCAAGGAATTCATCACTTGCAACCATACCTTTGAAAAGAACGTTATCGGCAAATAAAATTCCGCCGTCGTTTAAAATTCTCTCAATATGGGGAAGAAAATTAGGATACTGACCTTTTGCTCCATCGAGAAAAACAAGGTCATATTTATCCGTAGTATTTTCAAGAATATTAAGTGCATCTCCAATTGCAAGATTAATTATTCCATTTTTATCATATTTTTTTATATTATCAATAGCTCTGTTATACATAAGAGGGTTTCTCTCAACAGTAGTTATTTTTTCAATATTTTCGCTATAACTTGCCATAAGAAAGGCAGAATATCCGATACAAGTTCCAACCTCAAATATTTTTTTTGGTTTTATAATACTGCATATAAGTCCCAGAAGACTTCCAACCTCAGGAGTCACAATTGCAAGAGTTTTTTCTTTTGAAAAATCCTCAATTTCTTTTAAAAAGCCCTGTTTTTCAGGAACAAGGCTTCTTATATAATCACTGACTGCATCTCCCGTTATATTTGAGAGACTATAGCTTTGGAGTCTAATAATGTTTTCAAAATCTTTACTCATCGACAACACCCGTTCCCTGCTGAGTAATCGCCTGGCTTATAGCTTTCTGATGCTGAGCGAAAGTTCTTGAGAATATATGAGTTCCGTCAGATTTTGCAACGAAGAAATAATAGTTAGATTTTGCAGGTTCAACCGCCGCAATAAGAGATTCTATACCTGGATTTGATATAGGTCCTGGTGGTAATCCCTTATATTTATAGGTATTATAAGGATTATCTATTGCGATTTCTTTTGCAGAAATTCTATCAACACGCTTATCAAGAATATACTGAATTGTTGCGCAGGACTGAAGTCTTGGATAACTATTGCTATTCAAACGGTTATGGAAAACTGATGAAACGTATTTCAGCTCATCTCTGTCTTTTCCTTCTCTTTCAATAATGGAAGCAAGAATCAAAACTTCCTCAAAAGACATATCAACGTCTTTTGCTCTTTCCATAATATTTGCACCGTCAAGAACTCTTGATTTGAAGTTATTTAGCATCCTGTTTATAACGGAGACTTCGCCCTCGTATTTATATACCTCATAGGTATCAGGGAATAAATATCCTTCAAGACGATTTTTCTTTCCAAGTTCTACGCCTTGCAAGAACTCATGCTTAAATGGGTAATTATCAATAACATCCTGGAATTTTTCCTTCGTTCCAAGTCCTTTATTAACAAGGGTTTCGATAATCTGCCTGATTTCATATCCCTCGGGAATAGTGAATTTTATAATCTGACCTT
>JAFZHO010000126.1 GCA_017554835.1 Clostridia bacterium | reverse complement strand
ATAGAAATTATAATTTTCAAATCTATCAAAAGTTGCTGAAATATCTTTATATAATTCTCTCGCCTGGGAAAGCTCCAAAAGGCGCTCCCCGTAAGGCGGATTTATAATAACAGTTCCCTTCTCCCCTTTTGGAGAGCTTTCTCTTATATCACAAACCTCAAATAAAACCTCGTCGGCTACCCCAAGTCGTTTTGCGTTTTCTTTTGCAGTTTCGATGGCGTTTTTATCTATATCGCTGCCGAAAAACAGATATTTATCTTTTCGGATTTTTGATATTTCTTCCTCTTTTATATTGCGCCATATTTTTTTATCAATAAAAGAAAATTCTTCAAACGAGAATTTTCTGAGCATTCCTGCAGGAATATTTTTTGCCGCCATAATCCCCTCAAGAACGAAGGTTCCACTTCCGCACATAAGGTCGATAAATGGCTCGTGATAACCAAACCTTGAAATATTGACTATGGCGCTTGCAAGAGTTTCTCTTATGGGCGCTTCAACGCTTTTTAGTCGGTAACCTCTTTTGGAAAGAGGGGCGCCGCTTGTATCAAGCATTATTGAAGCCACGTTATTAAATATAGAAAACTGAATCTGATATTTTGCGCCTGTTTCCTTAAACCAGGACTGAGAATATTTCTGCCCAAGTCTATCCACCATTGCTTTTTTTATAATTTTCTGGCAATCGGGAACACTATGCAAATTTGATTTTATTGAATATCCTTTAACGGGAAAAGCCCCATCCTTTGGAATATAGTCTTCTAACGGGATATTTTTAACTCCCTGATATAAATCCTCAAAAGTATTTGCAACAAACTCAGAAAGAAGTATAAGAACTCTTTCTCCCGTTCTTAGAAGAAAGTTCGCCCTCATCATATCTGATAAATCACCGTCGAAATATACTTTTCCATCAGTGGCACGAACGTTTTTTGCGCCAATTTTCTTAAGTTCTTTTGCCGTTATTCCTTCTACGCCGAACAGCACCGGCACAACAAATTTCAAATCCATAAATTTTCCTTCTATACGGTCTGATTACTTCCCGAGAACTTTTTCATAAATCTCGCAAAGTTTTTTACCTATTATATCAAGATTTTTACTTTCTACTATTTTATATCCTTCTTCTTTAAGAGAAGGAAGTTCACCCTTGATTATTCCCTTTATTTTTCTTTCAAACTCATCGTTATCTTTCGCTTTATAGGAATTTACGCCATCTGTTATAAGATCTTTGAAAATAGGTATATCCCTGACGATGACGTTCTGCTTCGTAGAAAGAGCTTCAAGAAGAACGATTCCCTCCGTTTCTTCATATGTAGGGAATAAAAATACGTCTGCACCGGAATATGCATACCTGAAAATCTCCGGCTCTACGTATCCGGGGAAATAAAGGTTATCAAGTTTTGTTCTGACTGCTTTTCGAACCTTATGGGGAACCTGATATAAAGGAGTATATCCAAACCAGACGAATTTATATTCCGGCATTCTTTTTGCAAGCTCAACAAAATCCAAAATGCCTTTTCGCTGAATATAAAGTCCCACTGCGATTACTATCTTGTCCTCTTTTGAAAAGCCAAAACTTTCACGGAATTTCTGACCGCCTTCATAGTTATACTTGAAAAAATCAAGTTCAATTCCGTTTGAAATAGCTGATATAGGTTTTTTAATTCCGTATCCTTCGAAAATTGATTTTGAATATTCCGTAGGCGTTATAATATAATCCCCAAGGTTATAGCATTTCATTATCCATTTTTTAAAAAGTGGGGAAACAAGATTCGAAAACAAAAAAGAGTTTCTGAAATCTTCTTCCGTGGAATGGGCGTGATATACCACTTTTTTGCCAATTTTTCTGCATTTTTTTGCAAGAAAATAAGATTTTGGCCAAAAAGTATTTATATGCATTAAATCAAAATCATCTTTTGGGTCGGTAGTATATTCTATGCCGTTCATTTCCAGCGCTTTCATCTGATGCTTAATCGCTCTGCCAAGTCCTGATTTTGATATATATTTCATTCCTTCTGAATATAAAAGAATTTTCATTTTTTCACCTCGGATTAAAATACGACAAATTTCTTTTCATATTATAACACATATATAATATTTTTCAAATGGAAAATAAAACACACCGTTTATGATAAACGGTGTGTTTACAATAAATACTCTTATTTAATTCCGATATCTTTTCTGTAATGAGCTTTTTCAAAAGAGATTTTGGAAACGTTTTCGTATGCTTTTTTAATAGCGTCATCAAGGTTTTCGCCTTTCGCAGTAACTCCGAGGACTCTTCCTCCTGCGGTATAATATTTACCGTTTTCTTTTTTTGTTCCTGCGTGGAAAATAACAGTATTTTCATCAACGTCCAAAAGACCGTCAATCTCAAATCCCGTCTGATATTTTTCGGGGTATCCTCCACTTGCCATAACGATACATACGGCAGCTTTATCATCGAATTTTACCTCTGCTTTATCAAGTCTTTCGTCGATAATAGCATCAAAAATATCATATAAATCACTTTCAAGCCGCAAAAGAACGCTCTGAGTCTCAGGGTCACCAAAACGGCAGTTATATTCTATAACTTTTGGGCCTTTTTCCGTAATCATAAGTCCGAAGAATAAAACGCCCTTGAATTTTCTGCCCTCGCTATTCATAGCATTCATAGTAGGCACGAATATTTTTTCCATGCACTCTTTCTGAAGCTTTTCGTCATAAATTCTGGAGGGAGAAAAAGTTCCCATACCACCTGTGTTTTTGCCTTTGTCGTTATCATAAGCTCTCTTATGGTCCTGAGCAGAAGGCATAGGGATAATGGTTTTTCCGTCTGTAAAGGCCAAAACCGATACTTCAGGTCCTGTCAAAAATTCTTCAACAACGACTCTGTTTCCAGCATCGCCGAAAATTTTATCGTCCATTATTTCGTGAACTGCATTTTCTGCATCTTCAAAATTCTCTGCTATTATAACGCCTTTACCAAGGGCAAGTCCCTCTGCCTTTATAACTGCGGGGAATGTTCCCTTTTTAATATAATTTATTGCGCTTTCGCTATCTTCAAAAACCTCATATCCTGCAGTTGGAATATTATATTTTTTCATTAGTTCCTTTGCAAAAACCTTGCTGCCTTCAATAATGGCAGCGTTTTTACAAGGTCCGAAAGCTCTTATTCCCTCTTTATTAAGCTCGTCAACCATTCCAAGCATCAACGGGTCATCAGGCGCTACAACAACCATATCAGGTTTTATCTCTTTTGAAAGATTCAAAACCCCTTTAATATCCGTTGCCTTGATATTATGACAAATTGCAATATCCGAGATTCCTCCGTTGCCGGGAGCTGCGTGAATCTCAGTGATATTTTTATTTTGTTTAAGTTTGTAAATTATAGCGTGTTCACGGCCACCGCCGCCAACTACCAAAACTTTCATTTTTAACTTCCTTTCGAAAATAGGACTTATTTGAATTTAACGGCAGTTCCGTATGCCATAACTTCTGCAGCGCCCTGCATAACTGCCGCAGACGCATATCTGATATTTATAATAGCATCTGCGCCAAGAGCTTCTGCTTCTTCAACCATTCTTTTTGTTGCAAGTGCTCTGGCATCATTCATCATTTCGTTATATGCTTTAAGTTCGCCACCAACAAGAGTTTTAAAACTCTGAGTTATATCTCTGCCGATATTTTTTGACTGAATAGTGCTTCCTTTAACAAGGCCAAGCATTTCAAGTTCTTTTCCTGTTATATAATCAGTATTTACTAAGATCATCTTCTTCGCCACTCCTTATTTCTTTAATTCTTTCTACCAAAACGAAGATTGCTACTCCGCATAAAGCAAAATAAATTATGCCTATCAATATTTTAATTCCAAGTCCCATCGGGGCTAAAAATAATATACCGCAATAAGCAAGCAATCCAAGAATTGTTAGTATAGCGATTATAATAGGTGCAATCATTTTTTTCATTTTAAATACCCTATATTAATGATGGAATAATCTGATTCCTGTAAAGGCCATTGCCATGTCATACTTATTGCAAGTATCTATAACGTTATCATCTCTGATAGAGCCACCCGGCTGAGCAATATATTTAACGCCGCTTTTCTTTGCTCTTTCGATATTATCGCCAAATGGGAAAAATGCATCTGAACCAAGGGAAACGTCTGTCATTTTATCAAGCCATTCTCTTTTTTCTTCCGCTGTTAAAACTTCGGGCTTTTCTTTGAAGAAATTCTGCCACGTTCCCTCTGCCAAAACGTCCATACATTCTTCAGAAATATAAACGTCTATGGTATTATCTCTATCGGGACGACGGATATTATCAACAAATGGAAGAGCCAATACCTTCGGATGCTGACGAAGGAACCAGTTATCTGCTTTGCTTCCTGCAAGGCGGGTACAATGAACTCGTGACTGCTGACCTGCGCCGATTCCTATTGCCTGACCATCTTTTGCATAGCAAACTGAGTTTGACTGAGTATATTTCAAAGTGATAAGAGAAATAATCAAATCTCTTTTTGCATCGTCGGGAATATTTTTATTATCAGTAACGATATTTGAAAGAAGCTCTTCGTTAATATCAAGTTCGTTTCTGCCCTGCTCAAAAGTGATTCCGAAAACGTCTTTATGTTCAATAGGTGCAGGAACGTAATTTTCATCGATTTTAACTATATTATAAGTGCCTTTTCTTTTTCCTTTAAGGATTTCAAGAGCTTTATCAGTATAACCCGGAGCTATAATTCCGTCGGAAACTTCTCTTGCGATTAATGTTGCTGTCGCTTCATCGCAAACATCTGAAAGAGCGATAAAATCGCCGTAAGAACTCATTCTGTCTGCTCCTCTTGCTCTTGCATAAGCGCAGGCAAGATCAGTTAATTCAACGTCATCAACAAAATATATTTTTTTCAAGGTATCGCTTAGGGGAATTCCAACTGCTGCGCCTGCAGGGCTAACGTGCTTGAAAGAAGCCGCTGCGGGAAGTCCTGTTGCCTTTTTTAATTCTTTAACGAGCTGCCAGCTATTAAACGCATCAAGAAAGTTTATAAAACCGGGTTTTCCGTTAAGAACCTCTATGGGAAGTTCTCCCTCTTTCATATAAATTTTTGACGGTTTCTGATTTGGGTTACAACCGTATTTTAACTCTAATTCTTTAGCCATTACTAATTACCCCCGATTATTTATTTTTATTGATAATTCTTGTTTCGATTTCCCCTGTTTCAAGGTTTATAAATCTTGTAAACAAGGAAACTTTATTATCTTCGTTAAGTGAAGTCCAGATATTTTCGGTAAATTCGTCGATATTACCTTTTACTTCAACTAACGTGGGCTCACCCTCAAATGATGGGATAGGATTTCCATCGCATTTATATGTATGGATAAAATGACCTTCTCCGTCGATGGGGTTTTCATACTCATAGAAAAATCTCTGACAACAAGCATCATTTCCTCTTGCGCTTTTCAAGATAGAAAGTTTATATAAAAACTTATTCTGATTTATCTGCACGATTCCTGAAATTCTTGGAGTGAAGTTGGGGTCATCCGGCTCGAACTCTCTTGTTCTGAGAGCGTTTTCAAAGGTATCTCCCTCTTTGATAAAATCATAAACAGTATCAGTCTGGTCACCGTTTGTTACTATTGTCTGATTATCTATAACGCGAACAGGTGCGTAAATTATAAGTGAAGGGTCAACAAGTTTTGACTCATCAAAAGCTTTTGTTCGAATTCCGTTATCAATTTCTTCAAAAATTCTGTTTCGGCTATTTTCGCTTCTTCCCATAATGAAATAAGCAATTGAAATCTTCTTGCCGTCAGCATTTTTTCCGATAAGTATCCCTCTTCCGGGATAGGAGTTGTTTTTTAGAATTTCGCTTATATTATTCATTTTATCTCCCTACCTTTTTATAATTGTTTTATTCCCTGAAATTTCAATTTTTCCTGCGCAGAAAAGTTCAACTGCAAGGGGAAGTATCTTCCACTCTGCCTGCTCCATAACTCTTTTCTGAAGAATTTCCGGAGTATCATCGTTTTCAATTTCAACGCTCTTTTGCAAAATAATGGCTCCGCCATCGGTAACGTCATTAACGAAATGGACTGTTGCCCCCGTGATTTTAACCCCGTATTCAAGAGCTTTTTCGTGAACCTTAAGTCCGTAAAATCCGTCTCCGCAAAAAGATGGTATCAACGCAGGATGAACGTTAATAATTTTGTTTTTATATTTTTTAAGAATTTCGCCTTTCAGAACGGTCATAAACCCTGCAAGAACAACAACGCCGATATTATTTTCTTCAAGTATTTTCAAAAGCTCGTTGCTATAGCTTTCGTTATCGGAGAAATCCTTTCTCGGACAAACGACATAAGGAATATTTGCATTTTTTGCTCTTTCCAAGGCAAAAACGCCCTCTTTACTTGAAACAACAAGACCTATTTTCCCGTTTTTTATAATACCGCTTTTCTGAGCGTCAATAAGCGCCTGAAGATTAGTTCCGCCACCTGAAACAAAAACAGCTATGTTTAGCATATTTCAACACCTGTTTCGCCTTCGGCAAGTTCTCCGAGAACAACGGCTTTTTCGCCGTAAGCATTGAATGTTTCGATAGTTTTATCAACGTCGTTTTTATCAACGCAAAGAACAAGACCGATACCCATATTAAAAGTATTGAACATTTCTCTTTTTTCGATATTTCCTGTTTTGGCAATAAGGTTGAATATAGGAAGAACGTCAACTGCGCTTTCGTTGATTTTTGCAACTACGCCGTCTTTAAGCATTCTCGGAATATTTTCGTAGAAACCACCGCCGGTGATATGAGAAATACCTTTTATATTGATTTTTTCTGCAAGGTCCAAAGTAGGTTTAACGTATATTTTAGTTGGAGTCAAAAGAGTTTCTCCAAGAGTTGAACCTAATTCATCAATATGCATATTAACGGTTTTTTCATCAATATTGAAAACTTTTCTTACAAGAGAAAATCCGTTTGAATGAACACCGCTTGAAGAAACGCCGATAAGAACGTCGCCTTTTTTCATTGAATCGTTTGTTATAATCTTATCTTTATCAACGATACCAACAGAAAAACCTGCAAGGTCATATTCATCAATAGGATAAAAGCCGGGCATTTCGGCAGTTTCGCCACCAACAAGAGCGCATCCCGCCATTATACAACCGTCGGAAATTCCTTTTACTATCTGGGCAATTTTTTCGGGATAGTTTTTGCCTACTGCTATGTAATCAAGGAAGATAAGCGGTTTTGCACCACCGCAAACAATATCATTAACACACATTGCAACGCAGTCGATACCAACCGTATCATGCTTATCCATCAGGAAAGCAAGTTTTAATTTTGTTCCAACGCCGTCTGTTCCTGAAACAAGAACAGGTTTTTTATATTTTGAAAAATCTTCGATTTCAAAAAGACCGCCAAATCCTCCGATAGAAGATAAAACTCCCGGAATATTTGTTCTTTTTACGTGCTCTTTAATTAACTCAACTGACTTATAACCTGCCTCAACGTCAACTCCGGCAGCTTTATAACGTTCTGCAAAACTTTTACTCATAACTAATCCCCCAACTATTTCTTCGTTATTTTATCTTTAAATTTATCTTTTTCTAATTCATCAGGCACTTCAACAGGATATTTTCCCGTAAAGCATCCGATACAATAATCGCATTTAGCATTTGGTGCGATTTTTGAAAGTGCTTCTATGCTAAGATATCCCAAGCTATCTGCACCGATTTGCTGACAAATCTCATCTTTAGTGAAATTATTTGCAATAAGTTTATCTCTGGAATCTATATCAGTTCCGAAATAACAAGGATAAAGGAACGGTGGTGAAGAAATTCTAATATGAACCTCTTTTGCCCCTGCATCTCTAAGAAGCTTGATAATCTGGGCAACGGTTGTTCCTCTTACTATTGAGTCATCAACAAGAACGATTCTCTTACCTTTAACAGTTGAAGAAAGGGAATTAAGTTTAATCTTAACTGCTCTTTCTCTTGCGTTCTGAGTTGGCTGAATGAAGGTTCTGCCGATATATCTATTCTTTATAAAAGCAAGTCCGTAAGGAATGCCGCTTTCTGCTGCGTATCCCATAGCAGCGTCAAGCCCTGAATCGGGAACTCCGCAAACAAGGTCTGCATCTACGTGATGCTCTCTTGCAAGATATTTTCCTGCTTCACGCCTTGCCATATGAACTGAGTTACCCTCGATAACAGAGTCAGGTCTTGCAAAATATACATGCTCAAATACACACATATTTGATTTCCCGCCGCAGTTATCTCTTATGTATCTGATTCCTTTATCGTCAACAATGGCAATTTCTCCCGGATCAAGTTCTCTTATCAAGGTTGCACCAATAGTATCAAGGGCGCAGGACTCAGAAGCAAATATATATGAATCGTTTAACTGACCCATGCAAAGTGGTTTGAAACCGTGAGGGTCTCTTGCTGCGATTAATTTCTTTGGGCTCATAAGAACAAAGGAATATGCTCCTTTAAGAAGTTTCATGCTATTATTGATTGCTTCTTCAACTGAGCCGGCTTTATTTCTTTCCTGAGCGATAGTATACATAATAGTTTCGCTATCGTTTGAGGTCTGGAATATTCCGCCTTTTTTCATAAACTCTTCACGAAGCTCGTAGCCGTTAAGAAGATTTCCGTTATATG
This sequence comes from Clostridia bacterium, assembly GCA_017554835.1. Lineage (GTDB taxonomy): Bacteria > Bacillota > Clostridia > Oscillospirales > RGIG7773 > RGIG7773. The sequence goes on along the minus strand of JAFZHO010000126.1, from coordinate 7,481 downwards.
AAAGAGCGATATTTCCTTTTACGTATCTTGAAACCAAGGGCTGAGCGCTAACTGCATTATTATCTTCTTTCGTTGCATATCTGACGTGGCCTATTGCCATTTTTCCTGCTCCAAGACTTTTGAGAGAGTTTTTATCAAAAACGTCAGGAACAAGTCCCGAATCTTTGCGATAAGTTATAACCCCGTCATCGTTAACTGCAATACCGCAGCTTTGCTGACCACGGTGCTGCAAAGCATATAAGGCAAGATAGGTTTCTTCAACAACGTCTGCCCCGTCTTTTGAATAAATACCGAATATACCGCATTCTTCGTTTATTTTATCAAACATCAATTTTTCTCCTTACTATATCTCTGACTGAATTTTTGCGTCTTTTTCAATAACTTCCTTTTCCATATCATCCTTGAACTGAGAAAGCTTTTGGCCAAGCTCCTCATCATATATACCCATCATCTGGCAAGCAAGTATGGCAGCATTATCAGCTCCGTCAACTGCAACCGTTGCAACGGGAACACCTTTTGGCATCTGAACAGTTGCAAGAAGTGCATCCATACCATCAAAGGTAGAGGACTTAACGGGAATGCCGATTACGGGCAAGGTAGTATGAGCTGCAAGAACTCCACCAAGATGAGCTGCTTTTCCTGCTGCGGCGATAATAACTCCGTAGCCGTTTTCTTTTGCTTTTGAAGCGAATTCCATTGCTCTTTGAGGTGTTCTATGAGCGGACATAACGTTCAAAGTATATTCAACGCCGAATTTCTTCAGCATGGAAATACAACCTTTCATAATCGGTAAATCGCTATCTGAACCGATAATAATTCCAACTTTTTTTGCCATTTTACAAAACTCCTTTATCAATTTTAAATATGTAAAGCTAAGAGTAACTTTTGTTACCCTTAGCTCTTATTTTTCTTCGCCACTATAAACAAGGCCTCTTTTTGCATCCATAGTCACAACAGTGCCCGATTTTAATATTTTAGTCGCACCTGCCGCATTACTTATAACGGGAATATCCAGAGTGAGACCTACTATCTCTGCATGAGAGTTTCCGCCGCCAAGTTCAGTAATAATTCCCGAAGCTTTTTTAAGCAACGGCATAAGAACGTTTGACGTCTCGGAAATAACAAGAATATCTCCGTTTTCGAAGTTTTTGAGTGCTTCATCCTCATCTTTGCATACGCATAATTTACCGCAGGCAGAAATATTCTCGGAATAAGTTCCGTTACCTGTAACAAGAACGTTGCCAACAAGATGCACTTTGAGAAGGTTAGTAGTTCCCGATACTCCAAGAGGCACTCCTGCAGTGATAACCGCAAGATCACCGTCTTTAACGTATCCTTTTTCAACAGACATTTCAACGCTATGGGCGATAAGGTCGTCTGTTGTATGCATTTCTTTTGTTATAACGGGAATTACCCCCCAGGACATATTAAGCTGATAGAAAACTTTTTCGCTTGTTGTGCAGCTTATGATTGGGCAGGCAGGTCTATATTTTGATATCATTCTTGCGGTTGAACCGCTTTTTGTTACCGTGATAATGGCACTTGCCCCTAAATCGTGAGCAGTCATACAAGTAGCGTGGGATATAGCATCGGTAACGTTTGGATTTATTATATCGTAATTTGATTTTAAAAACTGCTTTTTATAATCGATTTCGCTTTCGGTTTTTTCCGCTATTTTCGACATTGTGCTAACTGCTTCAACGGGGTATGCTCCCGCCGCAGTCTCACCTGAAAGCATAATTGCAGAAGTTCCGTCATATATAGCGTTTGCAACGTCGGTAATCTCCGCCCTTGTTGGTCTCGGGTGGGAAATCATAGATTCAAGCATCTGAGTTGCGGTAATAACCTTTTTACCTGCGGAATATCCCTTGCGGATGAGGGCTTTTTGAATGCTGGGAAGTTCCTCAAAGGGTATTTCAACCCCCATATCTCCTCTTGCAACCATAATTCCGTCAGAAACAGAGAGAATCTCGTCAATATTTTCAACGCCTTCTCTGTTTTCAATTTTTGCAATTATCTGAATATTTTCTCCGCCGTTCGCTTCAAGAAGATTACGAAGCTCGATAACGTCCTTGGCGCATCTTACGAAAGACGCAGCTATATAATCAATATCGTTTTCAATTCCGAAAAGAATATCCTTTGTATCCCTCTCGGAGATATAAGGCATATCAAAATGAATATCAGGCAAATTGATGCTCTTATTATTTGAGAGTCTGCCTCCTGAAACTACGCGGCAGATAACGTCTGTTTTATCTATTCTTTCGGCAATAAGTTCAATAAGCCCATCATCAATAAGGATTTTGCATCCGTGATATAGTTCCTGAGGGAGTTTGCTATGGGTTACGGTAACGATTTTTTCGTTTCCCTCTACCTCTCTTGTTGTCAACGTAAACTCATCGCCGGCGTTTAGCATAACAAAATTATTCTCAAAGGTTTTAACTCTGATTTCGGGGCCCTTTGTATCAAGCAAAATAGCTATTGGAAGTTTTTTCAAAGTTCTGAGTTCTTTGATGCTATCAATAAGATTTTTATGATATTCGTGGTCCCTATGAGAGAAATTAAGGCGTGCAATATCCATTCCCGCATCAATAAGAGCAGAAATGACTTTTTTATCTTCACTTGCAGGGCCTAAAGTGCATATAATTTTAGTCTTACGCATATAAATTCATCGCCTTTCAGAAAAATTTCCCCCAATATAATTCACATATATATTTTACCTATTTTTTGCCCTTTTTTCAAGAGAAATAATCAAAGATTTTTAATTTCGTATGTATACACACAAATACCAAAACTTAATTTTTCTTTTTGTATATTTTGATAGTTATTTCAAAGCAAAAATCCGCCGTCAACTATAATATTCTGTCCCGTGATATAAGAGGCATCATCTCCCGCAAGAAATAGTGCCGTTTTTGAAATATCACGGCATTTTCCTATTCTTCCAAGAGGAATATCATCTATCAGCTCTTCCATCTCTTCTTTTGAGTAGCATTTATTCATATCAGTATCTATAACCCCGGGAGAAATAGCGTTTACTCTAATTCCCGATGGTCCGTTTTCTTTTGCAAGTGCCTGGGTTAAAGTTATAATGGCGCCCTTCGAAGCAGAATAAGCCCCTTCATAGCTTGCCCCTGAAACTCCCCATACAGAAGCAATATTTATTATTACCCCCTCGTGCTTTTGAAGCATAATATTAATTGCTTCTCTGCTGCATAGAAATACGGAAGTGAGATTCGTATTTATTACTTCGTTCCATTCTTCAAGGGAAGTGGTATTTATAAGTCCGCTTTTTGATATTCCCGCATTATTTATAAGAACGTCAACGTATCCAAAACGGGAAACAGCAAACTCAAAAAGCGCTTTAACCTCATTTTCCTTTGAAACGTCTGCCCTGAAAATCTCGCAAATTCCACCCTTTGAAATTATCTCGTTTTTAAGGTCTTCCGCTTCTTTTTCACTTTTATTATAATTTGCAATAACTTTATAACCGGAGAGAGCAAAATCAAGTGCAATCTGTCTACCGATTCCCCTTGATGCCCCCGTTACAACAACGCATTTACTCATAATTTCATATGCCCTTTTTTATCAGAATTTTATACTTATATGATACCTTAATATTTTAATTTGGTCAAGATTAAGCCACCTTTAATTCGGCACATTGCACAAAAATCGCCCTTTGGGTTTGTGCAATATGCGAATAGTAATTTATGGATAATTTTGATATTATACAGTTAGAAAGGAGATTTAATGTTATGAAAAAGAAAATTTTATCACTAATCATGGTTTTTGTTCTGTTATCAGGACTTGCAGCTTGTTCTCGGAGAGAACTTTCACAGGAAGAAATTTTCTATCCTGAAAAAACAAATAGCAATACTGCTATGCTTACGGAATGGAAAAGAGATTTCAGTAACATTAAAGAACTTTATTCCAATTCTGATTTTGTTGTCTATGCTGATGTTATAGGAAATCCTCAAAACATCGATAAGGGCCATGGTTTCACAGAAACAAAAATCAAAATCAAAGAGGTTTTAAAAGGCGAAATCTCCCAAAAAGAAATCTCAGTAATTGAGGACGGGCTTGTTAATGCCGACGGAACAGACTATTCCATTGAAGGTATTCCTCTACTCAAAAAGAATATGAGAGTTATCTTGTTCCTATTTAAAAACTACGAGTTTTACGGAGAAAACCAGACAAAAAAATTTGCATATCACGTTATTGCCCCACTTCCGGGAAAATTCATTTTTGATAAGGATATGAAACTTCACTATTTTTCAGAGCTTTTGACCGATTCTTCAAATCTTCCTGTATCGGATCTTGAAAAATATTCCGGGTTTACCTATGAAGAATTTAAAAAAGAACTTTCAAAATAATATAAAAAATCTGTCTGCTTTTGCGGGCAGATTTTTTTTGTTGCTTAATAAATCAGTATATGATAAAATATTACTATGAATTTAAGTTAAGAAACGAGGTAATTTCTTTGGATAATAAAAAGACTGTTGTTCTTGTCGCTTTTTATAATATAAAAGCTCTTGGCGTTCGTTATCTTGAATCCGCTCTTTCAAAAGCGGGCTATAACGTTACTACCGTGTTTTTCAAGGATTTTAATAGTATTAACCCCCGCCCCACCACTGAAATTGAACTTAATCATCTGAAAAATATTATTCAAAAAGAAAAACCCGTTATGGTTGGTCTTTCGGTAATGAGTTCAATGTATCTCGAAACGGTGGACAAAGTTATGGAAACCGTTAAAGAAACAAATATCCCCATCGTTTGCGGTGGTGCTTATGCAACTATGTTCCCTGAAGAATTTCTTAATAAAGGTGCCGATTTCGTTATCCGCACTGATGGTGAGCTTTCTTCCTGTCAGCTTGCTGATGCTCTTTCAAACGGAACTGATTATAAAGAAATTCCCTCTCTTTGCTATAAAGATAACGGCGAAAATAAAATAAACGAAATCGGTAATATCCTCACCGATATCGATGGTTACGGACTTCCCGCTATTGAATGCGAAAACGCCTATTTTATCGAGAATGATAAGCTTGTCCCGGGTGACCCTCAGCTTTCCACTATGAGTTATGAGGTTATTGCATCAAGGGGCTGTCCTTTCACTTGTTCCTATTGTTGCTGCGTTAATTTGAGACGCCTTTTCCCAAAAGGAACAAAATACGTAAGAACAAGAAGCGTTAAAAGCGTTATTGATGAGCTTAAAATAGTTAAAAAGAAATTCAAAAAACTTGTTTTTGTTCATTTCTACGACGAGATTTTCCCCAATCTTCCCGGTTGGGTTGATGAATTCGTAGTCGAATATAAAAAGCATATTAATCTCCCCTTTACTATATGGTCTCATCCCAAAATGGTTGATAGCGAGGTCTTGAAAAAGCTTGTGTCTGTTGGCCTTGTGGAAGTTATTATGGGTATTCAGTCAGGATCTGAAAGAGTGCGAAAAGATATTTTCCATAGATACGAAACTCAGGAGGATATTATAAACGCAACCCGAGTTATAAGAGAATCGGGAGTTTATTGGGGAAGCTATGATTTTATGCTTCAGCACCCTTTTGAAACTATTGAGGATTTGAAAGAAACCTATTACCTTGTTAAAAAACTATATCCCCCATTTGAGCTTCAGCTTCACGGGCTTAATTTCCTTCCCGGAACTGATATAGTTGATATGGCTATTGACCAGGGCCTTGTTTCAAAAGAACAAATGAACGAGATAATGTATGCTCCGATGCAGGAGCAGTTCGGCGCTTATTGGAAACGAGAAAACGAAACAATGAGCCAGTTATGGTATAGAATGACTTATTGTCTTCAGTTCCCCGATGCAAGAAAGAAAATCGAGACTTTTGAGAACGACCCTCTTTCTCATAAGGATGAAATTGATGCAATCTATAATAAATGCACCAAAAAATATAAAATCAGATACTATATCAAAAAAATCAATATAGTCCTTCGAAGAATAAAATTAAACTTATTTGGATAAAAAAAAGACCATCTTACGATGGTCTTTTTTGATGAACATTTTAACTAAAATAATTACTGATTATTCTTGCAATCTTAACTGTTGGCTCATATATATCCTCATCACGATAATCGCAAGATTTATACTCATGTATGATACGGTCAAATTCCATTTTATCAGCAGCAGAAAACAAAACAGATTCATTTATAGATTGAAAGGAAAGTCCATGGTCTATGCTGATTTCGTAAAAGTCATACTCACAAATTCTGATAATAATATTTTCCTTGCTTAGCATATATATTGTTTTTTTGTTTTGTTTTTCTTTAGTTAATGTAAATCCTTTGCTTAAAAGGGCTTTACTCTTCTTTTTCATTCTATTTTTATATGAATCAATAATAAGAAGAACAATAATAGGAACAATCATTATTATAATAAGTGGAATAGATGCAAAATATAATAAAAACTTCTTTAATTTATCACTACGAATTTTTTTCATTTTAATCTCCATATAAAACTATATTTTATATAATACCACAAAAACATTTATAATAAAATATTTTATCCGAAATAGTTATTCCATTCTTCAACAAATCTAATAGCATCTTTTCGGTCCTCATGTGTTTGATTCCACCATGGACACGCTTCTACCACTTCCAAATAATTCATTATCTTTAATACGTTTGGTTTATATATTCGTTTTACTCGCAAATTTTCTAAAAACCAGGTATCAATCCACTCCAAAGCAATTCGGCCAAATCTATTCCGACCGATAACTTCTATTTGCCTTTTATTTGTGTTCCAATGTTTTCCGTTGAGATATACCTTTGTCCCTGTGGTAAATGGTTTTGTTCCCCGATATACGTTTCCATTTTCGTCAGTATGATATTCAATTATATTAGCAACAACGCCGTATCGGAAATTTTTCTTTTCCATAAGTTTCACCTCTTTGCTTTAGATTATATCGCATTATATGTCCAATTAAAAGGATAATATTTTTTATAAAAAAGAAAAATCCAAGTCCGTTAGAACCTGGATTTTTGGGTGTTTTGAACTTAATGACGCGAATTAAAAGTGCCTGAAAACTGCTATTTTCTTATTAAATATATAAACTAACCGCCTATATACCCCTCACGCAATTTAACTTGAACAGCTATACCATCTTCGAAATATATTTCATACCACAGGGAGTTATCGTAACTCATTATCAACTCAGGCGTATTATCACGAATCATATAAGTTCCACGGGTTATTTCTCCATCACTGTTTTTGTGCGTACTGTAAAATTCGCCATATTTTTCGATTATTTTTTCTTGGGTATTACCTATAATAAATCTATCATTATAAGCAAAATGTGTATGATGATAATACTTAAAAACACATATAAAAGCAACGACTATTAAAACTACGCTTACCAAAATAATTGTTTTATTTTTCATGTCATCACCGCCTTGGGTATATTATAGCATAAAATAGGTAAAGTCGCAAGAGTTAGTGATATTCTGTGCTATGCACAGAGTGATATTAT
>JAFZHO010000125.1 GCA_017554835.1 Clostridia bacterium | reverse complement strand
TCTTTTTTTGCTCTTTTATATAGCATAAAAAGGGGGGCTCTTTCTTCTTTTGGGAATGCAGTTCTATATAATTTTTTTATCTGTTTTTTGTAGTTTGTTGCTTTTTCAAATTCCATATAAACCGTTTCACTCCATATTATATAATGGGGAATTTTCGTGATTTCTAAATTCGTGTTTTTCGTAGTAGCCGATAAAATCCCCGTTTTCATCCCTTAGCGCCACCATATAAACGTCTTTGTTTTCCTCTTTGTTCTGATAGGTGAAAACTATATTGTTTTCGGGGCTTTTCAAAAACCAGGAAATAACTTTATCGATTTTTTCACTTGATTTTTTATCGTGGCAGTCTTTAAGATTTCTTCCCGTAAGGTCTTTTCTGTAACGGCTTATTGCCGAAGGGTTCATATATACGATTATAGAATTTTTATCGCATATAACTATGGGAGCTTTATCGTTTTCCATAACACTTTTGAATAATTTATTTATCATAATTAACACCTCACGCCTTATGTCCGCCGATTTGGCCGTTTCGCTCTTTTGTTGTTGCCTCTTTTTGAAGATTTGTTCCTTTGAGAATAGCGTTTTTGCCGTATCGGTTTCGGATATCTATTGTTGCTTTTTGAATTTTTCGTTCTTTGTTAAGCGCTTTTTCTTCTTTTTCTTTTTCCTCATAATCGGTAAAAAGGTCAAGCTGCTCGTTATATGAATTATTTAATATTTTATCCTCGCTTTGAAGACGGTTTGCCGAAATGGTAACTCTTCTCACGAGAAGGTCCTCGTTTATAATGCGGTCATATAATTTCATAACGGCTTCCATTATAAGCATTGTTGAAGAAGTGAATCTTTCGAGATTTTCTGTCCCGTGGGAATGCTTTGGAATTTTTCTGCCGTAGGGGTCGGTTACGATTTCACCCTGATATTTTCGGCTTATTTCGGGGTTTGTGAGATTTTCGATATCGTAGCCGATAGTGAGGACAACCTGGTTTGTTACTAAATTTTTTTCAACAAGGTCCAAAACCATAAGTTCGGTCATTTCCCGAACGATTGTCCTCGCCATTTGGGAGGTATAAGGGGTATGAAGGACCTGGCCTGAACTGATGCTATTATTCTCGGGGGTATATGCCTTTGCCTCGGCGATAGTGCAGTTTTCATATCCGAAAGCATGGTCAACGAGAAGTTTTGCGTTGATTCCGAATAGCTTTTTGAGAAGTTTGCGACCTTGTTTCGAGGTTGCCGTTCTTGCAATATCTCCCATGGTGAAAAGATAATGAGATTCAAGTTTTTTTGCCGTTCCTTTGCCGATTCGCCAGAAATCCGTTAAAGGCCGATGGGTCCACATTTCTTTTCTATAAGAAATTTCATCAAGTTCGGCAATTCTAACGCCGTATTGGTCGGCTTTTTGCTTTTTGGCGTATATATCCATGGCAATTTTGGCAAGATACATATTAGTCCCGATTCCTGCCGTGGCAGTGATTCCCGTTGTTTCATAAACGTCGCGAATAACCATCATGGCAAATTCACGGGGGGATTTTTTATTTAATTCAAGATAATTGGTTATATCCATAAATACCTCGTCAATGGAATAAACGAGAATATCCTCGGGGGAAACGTATTTCAGGTAGATATTATAAATACGGGTGGAATAATCAATATAATAAGCCATTCTCGGTGGCGCAATGATATAGTCAAGTTCAAGGGAAGGATTTTTGAGAAGGTAATTGTTATTATAGGATTTCTCGGTTAAAACCCGTTTTGGTGCGACGGCTCTTCTGGAAGAGTTAACGTCTTTTACCTTTGAAACAACTTCAAAAAGCCGTGCTCTGCCTGAAATTCCGTAGGATTTGAGAGAGGGGGTAACGGCGAGGCAGATAGTCTTTTCCGTTCTTTTATTATCGGCAACAACAAGGTTAGTCGTCATAGGGTCAAGGCCTCGCTCGATACATTCCACAGAGGCGTAAAACGACTTTAAGTCTATGCATAAATATATCTTTTTCATCATATCGCCTCCTTGGAATTATTATACCATAATTATAGAAAAAAACAGCAGAAAAAGGGCAATTTTATATTGACAGAACGGCAAAAATATGGTAAAATGTAATCAATGTAAAGGCAAAAAACTTTACATAAGAGGTGATTTTATGTCTATGAAGAAAGAAAAAGATTTTAAAATTTCATTATTGATGGATTTTTACGGAGATATGCTTACCGAAAAGCAGAGAGAGGCAACTAAATTATATTATTTTGATGATTTATCTCTTGGAGAGATTGCCGATATCACCGGTATCACCCGTCAGGGCGTTCGTGATAGCATTAAGAGAGCCGAGAATTATCTCTACGAGGCAGAGGAGAAAATCGGTCTTGCCAAAAAACTTTTCGACGTTCAAAAAGCCGTTGAATCCATAAAAACGGGTATGTATAATATTGATTTCTTTAATAGAAAATTCTCAAATAGACCCGAAATCAATAACGAAATCCAGTATATTCTTAAAATAATCGAAAGCATCGAATCGGATAACGAGGAGTAGAATATGGCATTTTCCAGTTTGTCGGATAAACTTAACGATATATTTAAAAAACTAAAAGGAAAAGGCAAACTTTCCGAGGCAGACGTCAAAGCAACCATGCGAGAGATTAAACTTGCTCTTCTTGAGGCGGACGTTAGCTTTAAGGTAGTTAAAGAATTTATAAAAATCGTTTCTGAGCGTTGCGTTGGCAACGAGGTTATGGAGAGTTTAACTCCTGCCCAGCAGGTTATCAAGATAGTTAACGAGGAACTTACCGAAATTATGGGTAAGAGCCAGTCAAAGATTCAGATTTCCTCAAAGCCCCCCACTGTTATAATGCTTGTGGGACTTCAGGGCGCAGGTAAAACTACTCACTGCGCAAAAATCGCAGGAACTTTCAAAAACGATGGCAAAAGACCTCTTCTTGTTGCCTGCGATATTTATAGACCTGCTGCAATAAAGCAGCTTCACGTTGTTGGCGAGCAGCTTAATATCCCTGTTTTCTCCATGGAGGGAGAAAAAAACGCAGTTAAAATTGCCAAAATGGGTATTGACCACGCCAAAAAGAACGGAAACGATATTGTTTTTATTGATACTGCGGGCCGTCTTCATATTGACGAAGATATGATGGATGAGCTTGTCAATATAAAAAATGAAATTAACCCCACCGAGATTTTATTAACCGTTGACGCTATGACGGGTCAGGACGCAGTTAACGTTGCTGAAACTTTTAACGAAAAACTTGATTTGACGGGCGTTGTTTTAACAAAGACCGACGGTGATACAAGAGGCGGTGCGGCACTATCCGTTAAATTCGTTACGGGAAAACCCATCAAATTTATGGGAACGGGGGAGAAGCTTACTGATATTGAGCCCTTCTTCCCTGATAGAATGGCATCAAGAATTCTTGGAATGGGCGACGTTCTCACCCTTATCGAAAAGGCGCAGAAATCCTTTGACGAAAAGCAGGCAGCCGAGTTTGAGCAGAAATTCCGTAAAAATTCTTTTACCCTCACGGATTTACTAAATCAGATGCATCAGATGAAAAATATGGGCTCAATGAGCGATATTCTCGGAATGATGCCCGGTGGTGCTAATCTTAAAAACGTTCAGGTTGATGAAAAAGCTCTCGGCAAAACCGAGGCAATAATATATTCCATGACTCCCGAGGAGAGAGAAAACCCATCTATTATAAATTCCTCGAGGAAAAAGAGAATCGCTCAGGGTTCGGGAACAAAAGTCGAAGATATCAACCGACTTCTTAAGCAGTTCGAGCAGAGCAAAAAGCTTATGAAAATGATGACCGGCGGAGCCGGAAAAAGACGTGGCGGATTCAGACTGCCATTTTAAAATCTTGCTAAAGAATTAACTTTAGATATAATTATCTATGGAGGTGAAAATTAATGGTTAAAATCAGACTTAGAAGAATGGGTGCTAAAAAAGCTCCTTTTTATCGTATAGTTGTTGCTGATTCAAGATATCCCAGAGATGGTAGATTTATCGAAGAAATCGGAACTTATAATCCTATGACTGACCCTGCTGAAATCAAAGTTGATGCAGAAAAAGCTTCAAAATGGATTTCTAACGGCGCTCAGCCCACAGAGGCAGTAAGAACCATTCTTAAAAAGAACGGAATTCTTAAATAATTGGAGGCAATAACATGACAGAACTTATTACTTATATTGCCCAGAGTCTTGTGGAAGACCCTTCCAAAGTTGTTGTCAGAGAAACAGGAGAGAAAAACGGCGCTATCGTTTATGAGCTTTCTGTTGCTGAGGGCGACATGGGCAGGGTTATAGGCAAACAGGGCAGAATTGCAAAGGCTATCAGAAGCGTTGCAAAAGCTGCTGCGAGCCGTGAAGGTAAAAAAGTCATTATAGACATTGTTTAAAATTTGGGGAAGGCAGACCTTGTCTTTCCCAATTTTGCTAATTTGACGAGGTGAATTTATGGATTTAATAGAAACAGGAAAAATAGTCAATACTCACGGAATCAGAGGTGAGGTAAAAGTTATGCCCTGGTGCGATTCTCCCGAGGATTTTTACGAGTTTGAAAATCTTTATCTGAAAAGCGGAACCTGCCTTGAGATTGAGGCACTTCGCGTTCATAAGGACACCGTTATTATAAAATTTAAAAATATAAACTCCATTAACGAGGCAGAAAAATACAGAAACTACGTTCTCTACGCCGATAAAGAGGATTTCATGCTTGAGGAAGACTGCTTTTTTATTGCCGATTTGATGGGAATTGAGGTTTATGACGAGAAGTCAAATGAGTTCTACGGCACTATAACAGAGGTGCTTCAGAACGGCGCAAAAGACGTTTTTGTTATTAAAAATAAAGAAACGGGAAAAGAATATCTTTTGCCCTATATTGATGAAACGGTTATTGAAATTGATATAAAAGATAAAAAAATGAAAATAAGACCTCTTGAAGGGCTTTTTGAATAGGAGGAAAAAGTTTGAGATTTGATATACTTACCCTTTTTCCCGAAATGGTAAAAGCCCCTCTTGAAGACAGTATTATAAAAAGGGCTTCCGATAAAAATATTTTGGATATTCATTATCATAATATAAGAGACTTTTCAGATAATAAGCATAGAAAAGTGGATGATGAGCCATACGGTGGGGGAAAAGGTATGATAATGCAGCCCCAACCTATTTTTGACGGAGTTTGTCATATCAAGGAGGAAATCGGGGAAAAACCCTACGTTATCTACGTTTCTCCTGCGGGGAATCTTCTTAATCAGGATAAGGTCAGAAAACTATCGGAAAATAAGAATATAACTATTATCTGCGGCCATTATGAAGGGGTTGACCAGAGAATAATTGACGAGATAGTAGACGAGGAGATTTCAATAGGGGACTACGTTCTCACCGGGGGCGAACTTGCCGCCTGCGTTATCGTTGATAGCGTTTCGAGAATGATTGAAGGGGTTTATCCGATGAGGAATGCTTTGAAAAAGAGAGCCATTATAACGGGCTTTTAGAGCACCCTCAGTATACAAGACCTTTTGAATATCACGGTATGACGGTGCCTGAGGTGCTTATATCGGGGCATCATAAAAATATCGAAAAATGGCAAAGAGAAAAATCTCTTGAAAAAACCCTTAAAGTCCGACCCGACCTTTTAGAAAAGGCAGAGCTTTCCGAAAAGGATAAGGAATTTTTAAAAGGAGAGGGCTATAATGGTTGAACTTCAAAATAGTTGGGATAATCTTCTGAAAGAAGAATTTCAGAAAGATTATTATAAAAAACTTCGGGAATTTCTGAAAAAAGAATATAAAACGAAAAAGATTTACCCCTCAATGTTTGATATATTTAATGCCTTGAAATATACTTCTTACGAGGACGTTAAAGTCGTTATAATCGGGCAGGACCCATACCACGGGGAAGGCCAGGCCCACGGGCATTGTTTCTCCGTTAAAAAAGGGGTAGAACCGCCCCCCTCACTAAAAAATATATTCAAGGAAATAAACTCTGAGCTTGGAATTTCAATTCCAAATCACGGGGAATTGACGAAATGGGCAAATCAGGGAGTGCTTCTTCTCAATGCGGTTTTAACGGTGAGAGAAGGGTCTGCCAATAGCCATAGAAACTGCGGATGGGAAAACTTTACGGATAGGGTTATAGAACTTTTGAACGAGAGGGAAAAACCGATTATATTTCTTCTATGGGGAAAAAACGCAAAGGAAAAAGGCCGACTTATAACGAATAAAAACCACGTTATTCTGGAAACGGTCCATCCAAGCCCACTATCTGCCTACGGCGGATTTTTCGGCTGCGGACATTTTATTAAAACAAACGAGATTTTAAAATCTCTTGGCGAAAAAGAAATAGACTGGTCCTTAGACTAAAAAAACTCCCGAAAATTTCGGGAGTTTTTTTGTAAGGAAAAGCACTATTCCCTTGCAAAAATCCACCTCATCTGCACAGTGGAAGCATTTTGGCGGGATGGCGCAGAGATCCTCCCCTACAAAGTCCTTTTTGGCATATTGCACAAAACGGAGAGGGCGAATTTGTGCAACATAAACAAGGAAAATATTAAAAGATTGTTAACTATAAAAAAACCTCAGATATTCTATTGACAATGGAAAAACTTTTTTATAATATGAAATTATAAAGGAGTTAAAAATTCCCTTTATTATATCTTAAAAGGAGGAAAGTTTATGAGAATTATCAGCTTGATACTTTGTTTTGTAATGGTTTTTGGACTGTTTACGGGGTGCGCCGTAAAACCGTTAGCCCCCTCCGCCACGGGAGAGAGTTTTTCCGAGGTTTCAAAGGAAGAGACTACGCCCGAAATTACTTCTGAAATTTTCGAGCCAACAAAAGAAAATACTCCCGAAAAAGATAAAGAAACAACTTACGAATGGATAGGTCCTCAGGATAATTATCCTATTGAATATCTTGATATAGATTATAATAATTATCCTCAGCGAAAAGGTTTTCTAAAACCTTTGGAAGAGGGGTCAGTTATACTTTTTGGTGGTGCTGTAACGTTAAAAAAGTTAAACTCATTACCTAATAATATATGCGTTAAAAATAATCACGTTCTTGCAAAAATAAATAAGGTAGAAAAGCTTAAAATAAAAGACAGATACTATTTGAAATATCAATACGATATTCAGAAGGTTTATTACGGCAACCTCAAAGAAGGAGATATTGTTGACGTTTATATGAAGGACTGGACGGAAAAGCAAGAAATTATAGATATGTATTATCCATCCAGAGTCAAATATGATTCTGATTTTAAGGATTGTGTTGCATTTCCTCGTGTTGGTCAATATATAGTAACCAGGATACATAGTTATCAATTTATAGAGGGCTTAAAATACCTCGACAGAGAAAAGTATATAAATTACTATAACAATATTCTCTACAAAAACGAGGTAAAGATAATGGAAGAAAACTATTTTGTGGAGTCAAATATTTACCATCAAATGCTTTTCGACGAAAATCAAAATCTCATTTCCACCGGAGCCGTTATGTTATCTCAGTTTAAAAAATATAAAAATGATGAAAACGCAACCATAGAAAAATTTTCTGACGTTGATGAATATATAAACTATGTTTTTGTAGAAAGAGAATAAAAATTACCCGCCTTTGATTTTCAAAGGCGGGTAATTTTATTTTATTAAATCTTTTATTACTTCTCCTGCGAGAATAAGTCCCATTACGGAAGGCACGAAAGAGATACTTCCGGGGGCTTTTTCTTCCTCTTTTTTTTCTACGGGAATTTCCTTTGAGTAAACCACTTTAAGTTTTTTTATTCCTAATTTTTTTAGTCGGTTTCGCATAACTTTGGCAAGAGGACAAACCGAGGTTTTATAAATATCCGAAACCTCAAATTTGGTAGGGTCAAGTTTATTTCCTGCACCCATGGCACTTATAATGGGAATATTATATTCGTTGCATTTTTCAATGAGAAAAACCTTTGAGGAGACGCTATCAATGGCATCGATAACAAAGTCAAACTCATTAAAATCAATTTCCTTTGCACTTTCGCCATCAAAGAAAATATTCTTGCAAAAAACCTTTGCCTCGGGGTTTATTACTGCAAATTGGTCGCCCATGCCGATAAAAGCAAAACCGCCGTTTGGTGCTTGCCATATCTGATAGCCATAACCCCATGTGCCGTAGTTTGAAATATCGTTGGGGTTGTTGTCGGTAAGCTTTGATGTAGCGGTGTCAAGAAATTCCTTGTTCATATAGCGAACTCCATCGATTGTACCTTTGTTTGTTGTGGCTCCTGTTACCGATCCACCATTTACTGTTGCACCTTCATTTACTGTTACATCTTCGATTGTACCACCAGCATTGTTTACTGTACCGCCGATTGTTGCTCCATCGATTGTACCTTTGTTTGTTGTGGCTCCTGTTACCGATCCACCATTTACTGTTGCACCTTCATTTACTGT
>JAFZHO010000124.1 GCA_017554835.1 Clostridia bacterium | reverse complement strand
CTCAACTGCTCTCATTCTCATAAAATCATCCAAAGCAATATCAAGAACGGTTTTAACCTGATTCCAGATAATATCCTTATCTGCTTCAACTTTTTTTATGCTGAAAATATCGCCGAATCTTGAAATGCTTGAAACAGTAACGTCATTTTCCAAAGAATAATCAGAAGAAAGCTCGTTAAAGGCATCCATATAGTTTTTGATAAGGGAATGATTTAACTTAATTTCAACGTCATCTGCTCCCGAAGAATCAACGAGAATAGAAACGTCGACCTTTCCTCTTGAAATAAAATTCTGCACGTAGGATTTAGTGTTTTCCTCTAAAAATCCGTATATTCTCGGAAGTCTGATATTAAAATCGAAATATCTATGATTAACACTTTTTATTTCGACGGTAATATCTCTGCCCTCTATATTAAGATTTTTTTGTCCGTAACCGGTCATACTTTTTATCATAATAAATTTCTCCGAAATAATAATATCCTTAAAAGATATTATAACCTTTTTGATATGCCGTTGTCAAATTTTATTGGAAAATAATTTCCCCTGAATTTACTATATGCTCATTATTTTCCCCATCAACTATTATAAGCGCTCCCGTTTCGGTTATATCTTTGATTTTTCCGCTTATTTTAACGTTTCCTGAAACAAGAACTATCTCTTTATTAAATACGTTCAGATTCTTTTTATATTCTTTTAAAATCTTCTGTTTTCCTCTTTCTGAATTAGTTTTCTTAAGAAGTTTTTCTATATTTTTAACTATTTCAAGGCAGAGTTTTTCAGAAGATATTTTTTTCCCTGATATATCTTCGATAGTAGTGATAATATTTCTGAGATCCTCAGGAATTTCATGCCATTTTTCAATATTTAGCCCAATTCCGATAACAAGGCGATTGATTTTTCCCGTTTCGGTATCGAAAACCCCTTCCGTCAGAATTCCGCAAAGTTTTTTTCCCTCAAATTGAATATCGTTTACCCATTTTATTTTTGTTTTTATTTTGCATATTTTTAAAATCCCACGATAAACTGATACGGCTGCAATAACAGTAACTAAATTCAGATCATAGTCCCTATTCTTTATAAGCATACTCATATAAAGGCCTTTGCTATCAGGAGAAATAAAGGTTCTGCCAAGTCTGCCTCTGCCTGCCGTTTGCTTTTTTGCCAGGATTATAGTTCCGTCAGGAAGATTACGGGCATTATTTTTTGCGTAGTTATTTGTTGAATCAATTTCATCAAATTGAATTATTCTTTTTTCTTCAAAAAACATATTATCACCATACTTATTATACTTTTTCAAAGCCGTTTAGTCAATTTATTTGACATAAAACGCCCTTTATTTTAAAATAGAATATAAAGGATGTGAAAAAAATGAGTAAAAAATCAATTTTTATTTATATTTCAATATTAACTGCTATTTTAATCGTTATTTTCGGTGGGCTATATTTCATATCAACTCTTGAAGATAATAAAGAAGTAAACGTATCCCCCGAAGATATAACGCAGGAATTATCTCTTGCTGATAGCAAAGTTCATTTTGTTGCAGTCGGAGATAATCTGATTCATAATAATATTTATGAACAAGCCGCAAATCGTTCCTCCAACGGCGGATATGATTTTGATTTTCCATACGAAAATATAAAAGATATAATAAAAAACGCTGACCTTTCATATATAAATCAGGAAACGATACTTTCCTCTCTTCATAAGCCCTCATCCTATCCTACCTTTAATACTCCGACTCAAATGGGTGATAAATTAGTTTCCATGGGATTTGACGTTATAAACCATAGTAATAACCACGTTCTTGATAAGGGAACAAAAGGCGCTTTTTCCTGCATTGATTTTTGGGAATCAAAACCCGTTCTTCTCACGGGGCTTTATAAAAATTCCTCAGATTTGGAAAACATAAAAACAATCGAAAAAAATGGTATCACCTTTTCTTTTATCGGAATAACGGAGCATACAAACGGAATTCCTCTCCCTAAAAATACTGACCTGACAATAGTTTATACGGAAGAAGAAACGACCATTGAATATCTCATAAAAAAAGCAGATAAGATCTCTGACGTGGTTGTTGTTTGCCCTCATTGGGGAACGGAAAACTCAAATATAATTTCAAGTAAACAATCTTCTCTCGCTGAGAAAATGACCTTATGGGGTGCAGATATAATTCTCGGAACTCACCCTCACGTTCTTCAAGGGATTGAAACCGTTACCGCAGAAAATGGCAACCGTTCACTATGCTATTACTCTCTTGGAAACTTTATCTCCGCCCAGAGTAAAGGCAATAATCTTATAGGTGGTATTGCAGATTTTATTATAGTTAAAAATAATAATACGGGCGAAATAAAAATAGAAAATCCAAAACTTATTCCGATTATAACTCACTATACCGGTTCATATAACAATATTAAAATTTATCCATATTTTAAGTATAACGATAAACTTGCACTGAATCACGGTGTCAAAAGAAAAACAGCGGATTTCTCTATGAAATTTATTGACTCTATTATAAATAAATATATCGGCCAAGAATATTTAAAACTTACTCCAACGGCAGAATAATATAACCCCCTTCATATACTGAAGGGGGTTTTTTTAGTGGTTAAAGTTTGGAACTATTTTTTTAAGAATATCAAGTATAGCAGTTTTATCATTATGATCGGCTGCTTTTTTAATCTCGTCAAGGGAGGCCAAAAACTCATCATGGTCAAAGTCTGCTAACTTACCAACGAATATTTTTTTCTCGTTCGTTTCGGTTATTCCCTCTTCTGCGAGAAGAAGTTCCTCATAAAGTTTCTCGCCGGGTCGAAGTCCCGTAAATCTGATTTCAATATCTTTTTCGGGAACGTAGCCATAAAGAGAAATTAGTTTTTTAGCAAGATCATAAATCTTTACGGGTTCTCCCATATCAAGTATAAATACCTCGCCATCGTTTGCAAGACTTCCCGCCTGGAGAACAAGGTTTGCCGCCTCGGGAATAGTCATAAAATATCTGATTATATCAGGATGAGTAACAGTTACAGGGCCGCCGTTTTCTATCTGAGCTTTAAAAACAGGAATTACCGAACCGTTACTTCCAAGAACGTTTCCAAATCGAACTGCGGCAAATTTTGTCTTCTCGCTTGTTGCGCCCATATACTGAACGATAAGCTCGCAGACTCTTTTTGTTGCTCCCATTACGTTAGTGGGATTTACTGCTTTATCAGTTGAAATAAGTATAAATTTATCGCAATTATATTTAAGTGCCAGCTTCGCAGTATTGAAGGTTCCGAATATATTATTTTTAACCGCTTCCTCGGGGTTTGTTTCCATAAGTGGAACGTGCTTATGAGCTGCGGCATGGAAAATAACGTCGGGGTTATATAAAGAAAATATCTTATCCATCTTTTCCATATCACGAACTGATGCAATCTCGATATGAAGGTCGATAGAATCCTTATATTTTCTTATAAGCTCCATTTGAATATCGTAAGCATTATTCTCATAAATATCAACTATAATAACGCTTTTTGGCTCGAATTTTATCACCTGGCGAACAAGCTCACTACCGATGCTTCCTCCGCCACCTGTTACCATAACCACCTTATCTTTGATATATTTTGAAACCGAATCAATATCAAACCTAATGGAATTTCTCATAAGAAGGTCATTTATATCGATTGATCTCATTGAACTGACAGACGCCCCCTCCTCAATATCAGATAGAGTAGGCAGGGTTTTTATCTCTATATCAAGTTCGGAGCATATATTTAATATTTCTCTTCTTTTTTCGTTCAGAAGAGACGGGATTGCAATAATAACCGCTTTAATATCGTTTGCATCTACAAAGGTTTTCAAATTATTTATAGGACCATATACGGGAAGTTTGAATAGCTTTGAATTTATTTTCTCTTCATCGTCGTCAACAAAACCTGAAATTTTATAGTTATTTGGGTTAGATTTTTTAAGATAGGAATAAATAATTTCTGCACTTTCCCCTGCGCCGATAATAAGAGTATTTTTTCCGGGAGTTTTGGATAATGCAACCAAAATATCTTTATAAAATTTAAAGACAATTCTATATCCAACAAGGGCAAACGTAGAAACGAAAAACAAAAGAATATAATACTTTATATGATAAGACTGAAAAATGGGAAGAAAACTCAAAAAATAGTATATAGCGTTTGCTACGAAAGATACGGAAATGAGATAAAATATTCCATCATATTCTGAATATTCAAAACTTTTTTTATAAATCTTAAAAAAGAAAAGACATACAACAAGCAAAATAGAATATGTCAGAACCTGAAAAATGAAAATATTCTCAGGGATACTATAGCTTGACGTCCAAAATCTTGATACAAATAAATATACAGCAATTCCAATACAGAAATCCACTACAGCAAGCATAATATTGCGGTATTTTTTATATATTTCGGTCAAATTTATCAACTCCAAATATGTTTAGCTCACGGTGACAAGATTCGGATTTTTCTTGTCGCCTTTTATTATAATACCACAAACTATTACTTATTTAAAGAGTTTTTTATATAAATATTATCGCATATATCCTTAAAGACAGGGG
>JAFZHO010000123.1 GCA_017554835.1 Clostridia bacterium | reverse complement strand
CCGTATAAAACGGAGGTAACCTCATTATCAGGGAAAAGAAGACGGTTAGTCTCGTTCAAATCCTCGATGGAGTTAGAAGTTGCAACAAGTCCAGGCCAGTTCTGACTACCTGCACGAAGTTTCGTTACAGGGTCATGCTCGGGAAGCCATATATGAGTATGGCAATCGATAAATTTCTTTGGTAAAAATGGTTTTAAGTGTGTTTCATAATATTCCTTATCATAGGGTTTTACGTCAAATAGTGCCATGGTAATCACCTTTCTTTTTCATAATATTATACCTAAGAAGTATTTTACACCAAGTCTAAAATAAATTCAAGCCATATTTCCTGAGAAATATGGCTTGAAATAAAAAAATATTATAATTTTACAAGTTCGTTTGTTACGCGAAGGAATTCATCAATATCTTCTACGGTGTTGCAGTGGAGAGGAGATACTCGAACGGCGCCGTCCATACCGAAGGAATCAAGCATTCTTTTTGAATAGATACTTGAGGCAAGGCGGTCATAAACGATAACGCCACGCTTTTCATATTCACGAACTGCCTGGGTATAACCAAGGTTATCAAATCCGATTGAGAAGATAAAATCACGTTTTGTTAAATCCTCGTAATCAAGGTATACTTTAAGTCCTTTAATATGGCGGATACCGGGAAGTTTTTCGGTTCCTTCAAGCATACGGTAAAGAAGGGCTCTTTCCTGAAGTTTGATTCTCTCCATACCCTCAACGAAAAGGGTTCTTCTATCGGTGCTTTCTATGTATTTGCTTCCTAACCAACAAACGTAATCAACGATAAGACTTATGGAAGCGTATTGAGCAGGAGCAGGGCTACCAAGTTCCCATACGTTTTCCTTGTTTCCTGAAAGTTTATGATGAGGCATTTTGGCAACTCTTTCACTTACCCAACCGATTCCGGAGCCACGGTAACCAAAGTATTTATAAGGCGCAAAGTTAATAGCGTCAACAGGAGTTTCCATAAGGTCAATAACGCCGTGGGGCGCGTGCTGAACGCAGTCAACAACGATGAATAAATCAGGTTTTTTTGCTCTTGCCTGGCGGATAATCTCTTTGATATCGTATATAGCGCCTGTGATATTGGAAGCGTACATACAACTTAATAATACGGTGTTTTCGTCGATTAGTTCTGCGATTTTTTCGGGGTCAACGCCACCTGTTACGGGGTTGCTCATTGCAACTCGCATTTCTCTGCCGGTTTTCTTTGCGTAATATTCAACGGCATCAAAAGCAGATGGATGCTCCAAAACGGTAGTTACCATATTTGTTCCGGGAACGTTTTCGGCAATTGTTCCCACCATCTGAAACATAACCTGAGAAGCAGTCAGACTTGGAATGATGCTTCCGTTTTCGGGAGCGTTTAGGATAAGGCGGATATCGTCTTCACCTTTTTTCTGCACGTCCTGAAGATAAAGCGCCATTTTATGAATTCTTTCCGGACAGTCCGGAATAGCATCAAGCTCCGCAAAAGTCTGGCCTATTGTTTTTAGTCGGAATGAACCGCCTGCATTATCAAAGAAAAGGCGTTTTCCTGAGAATTTATCCTCATCAATATAAAGGAATTTTTCCTGAACCTGTTTCATTATTTCGGGGCTAAAAAGTAAGCCGTTAGGGTAATTATTCATTTTTCTTCTCCTTCTTATATACATACGTTTCCATTATCAAGAATTTTAATATCATCGGCATAAAGGGTTGGTGAGCGGAAAACCATATCAATATGGTAGGGGCTTTTTGTTTCGCCGCCAAAGCCGGT
>JAFZHO010000122.1 GCA_017554835.1 Clostridia bacterium | reverse complement strand
TTTACTCTATCATAAACCTCGTCAGGAATATCAGGAGTTCCCGTCTTGCAGGTTGGAAGAAGCATATCCCCTGCAACTTTCGGGTCGGTACAAGAGGTATCGTTTCTCCATTTTTCGCGTTCTTCTTTATTTCTTAGGTTTGGAATATCCATTGATTTTCCATCCTGAAGAATTGAACGATAAGCAAACATACCCGGCAAGAACATATCCATTGCCTCGTATACGTCGATTATATCTGCATTTTGATTTCCTCTTAGTTTTTCAACGAAATTCCAAACGCTATAAAAATCGCCCCCGTGATGACCAAACTGGCTACCTAATTCCTCGTTGAATCTTTTGGGGATATAATGCTCAGCCGGATGTTCCTCAGTTGTGGGGAATTCGTCAGTAACCTGAAGGTGAATTTTCGTAACTCTATCAAGTCCCGGAATATCGCGATCGCATTCCACTCTTCCCTTAGAGCCATACATACTGAACCAATAAGAAGTGGAATTCAATCCGCCGTGAAGACTTTTAATCATTCCGCCGTTTTCAAGAGTAACCATCTCAATTGCAAAATTTGCCGCTTTGCTACCTATCATACGATTTCTTTTGTTGATATTGGACTCAAAGCCCGTTACTTTAACGGGGCGAAGTCCGGTTATATGAATGATAGGCCCAAGAGAATGAGTACAATAGAAAGTTGAATATAAATTATTTCTCCAATGGTCTTTTTCACCATATGTAAGCCTTGGCCAGATAGGTGCGCAGTTATGAACGTATTCACATTCAGCATACTCAAACTCTCCAAGCTCGCCATCCTCATAAAGACGTTTCATCTCGTAGGGAGCTGGCATAAAGCAGAAATTCTCACCGTAGCAATAGGTCATGCCTGTTTCTTCAACTGTTTCGATAAGTTCAACTGCCTCTTTCAAAGTCTGGCAGGGCAAAACCTCAGAGAAAACGTGCTTTCCTGCTTTCATTGCTTTTATAGCAAAGGGAGCGTGTTCGTTTGCGTAGTTTGCAAGAACAACTGCATCCATATCGTGTTTCAAAAATTCGTCAAAATCCTTATAAAAAGTAACGTCAAGACCTTCTGCGCCTTTTTTCTGTGCCTCAAGAACCTCATCAAGTTTATCGCAAATCGCAACTACTTCAGCGTGATCGACTATTTTGCAATAGTTAATCATACTTGAACCTCTGTATCCTCCAAGAACACCGATTTTAATCTTTTTCAAGATTATCATCTCCTCTCTGCCGCAATTATATTACAACCCCATTTAAATGTAAATGGATTATTTCTACATGTATTTATGGATTTTAGTTATATAATTTTGCAAGAATATGGTTCAATAAATGGAATAATTCTAGATATATTTATAAAATTAATTAATCCATAAAAAAAGCCATACAAAACTGTATGGCTTTTTAATATAAAATTATTCATGATGAGTTTTTTCAACCCACTGCTTATAAATTCTTGCTTGCATTTCTTCCCATTTTTCACGAACTCTATCATAAACCTCGTCAGGAATATCAGGAGTTCCGCCCTTCTGAGTAGGAAGAAGCATATCCCCCGCAACTTTCGGATCGGTACAAGCAGTATCGTTT
>JAFZHO010000121.1 GCA_017554835.1 Clostridia bacterium | reverse complement strand
GAACTTACCCAAGAAATAATCAACTTTTTATGCGATAAAGCAACCTCCAAAAATCATTGGCTTGAAATAAGATTCCAACACCTGAAAATTCTACTTCTCAATAAAAGCGCATCAAATTATGATTTAAAACTGTTTTATTATGAAAGTTCAAGAAAATGTCGTCGATTGTGGTTGAAAATATTTTATATAAGAGGGTATGCACTTTACGCAACCGAAGAAGACCTTATTCCTGTTATGAAAAAATTTCAGACTTTGTTAAAGAAAAATCACGACTATATGGATTATGAATATATTTTATCCGTTTCAGGTTTGCCGTATCTTGTTGAAAAATATGGCTACACTTGCTTTAAGGATACGCTTGAAATAGCAAAAAATGAGTATCAAAAAATCGATCCACTTTTAAGAGGTTATTTCACACTGAACGAAAATTTAGAACATATAAACTTAATCAGTCACGAAGAAGCTCTAAAGCGCGAAGATGAATTTTTCAAGAAAAAAGGTCTCAGATAATTATCAAACCCCTGCAGATAAATCTGCAGGGGTTTTTCTATAATCTCTTTTTAAGATACTCTCAGTCTCCATAACGCCATGTGGTGAGAGCATCATATCCTCTCGCCCGTGTCATTCTCGAGCGAAGCGAAGAATCTCGGGCGAGATACTAATTAAAAACACCCGGAAATAACTCATCCGATAAATCATTCCAGTCAGGATTTACTGATTCCACAAGTTCATTCTTCTTCATTCGCAAAAGACCTTTTAGCTTTTTTTCTCTTAAAATAGCGTCCTTGACATCCTTATAAGATTCGTAATACACTAGCTTATGAACGTGATATTTTTTTGTAAATCCATCGATAAGCTCGTTTTTATGTTCATATAGCCGCCGTTGCAAGTCATTTGTAACGCCTATATACATAACCTTGTCTGTCTTGTTTGTTAGTATGTAAACACTATACATTTATCTCTACCTCATTTATTCCGCCGAGATCCTTCGCTTCGCTCAAGGATGACACGTCGGAATATTTTTTAAAAGAGTAAATTTATTTATTGAAAAGGTGTAAACTTTAAATGTGATTAACAAGAGCAAAAGGCATTTATTTTGATTCTAAGAAATACATTTTTCCAAATAAACGCTTTTTCTGTTTTTTATAGGGACAGTTTTCTTTAGCGCCTGAATATAAAACACCTGCACCGTTCAAAAAAGTTTTAATAACTATAACATTGCCTTTTTTTCCCATTTTGCAAATTTCATCATATATTTGACAAGGCGATGGATGCCAGTGAGTGAGTTCACTTTCGACTTTGCCTGATACTATCTTTAGAATTCCCATCTCGAATTCATAATTTTCAGGGTCCTTAAAAATATACACTTGAAATGAGTCATATAAATCCCAGACTATGCAACCATCATCAGAAATATAATAGTTGCCACAAAGGCCTTGGATTTGGTTCATTATTTCAAAGATATCCTGAATGCTTTGAGGTAATCGTTTTTTAATAGAAGGTTCATCGTTAGAAAAAGCGCTATCGTAGCTCCATGTTACAAAGATGCAATTCGGGACATCCACCTCATCTAAATCCGAAATATAAAACATATTTCTTTCAATGAGTAATTTTACGCAAGAAACATCAACATCACAATCAAATTTAGAAACCAGATTTTTATAAGCAATATCAAAAGCTTGCCATTCACCGTCATAATCTACTATCCAGATAGAATTTTCTTTGTCAAAATTCATATAATCAAAATCAGGAAACATATATATAACGTCTTCAAAAACAAAATATTCAAAGCCATTTGATTTCTGTCTTTTATAATTTATATGCAAATTTCTTTTTTTGATATTATTATAAAATCTTATTCTGTCTCGAGAAGAATATTCCCATTCCAGAGTAAATGGCACATTAAAATCCTTGTAATATTCTGATTTATAGTATTGCTCCTTTGTTTTTATCATATTAGGTATACTACAAATAAAAGCAATTACTGCAAACAAAAAAAGAAACGGCGATAAAATTATCATACCTATCGACCACAAAATCTTATTATACCATTTCAAAAAAATTTCCCCCTTCCTTAAAGTCTCCATAACGCTATGTGGTGAGAGCATCATATCCTCTCGCCCGTGTCATTACCTACTCAAAAGAATAACAGTCTCCACGTGGTATGTTCTTGGGAACATATCTACTCCCTGATATTTTTTTAGTTTATATCCTCTTTTTGAGAGAATTTCAACGTCTCTTGCGGCAGTTCCGATATCGCAGGAGATATAAACAATCTTCTCAGGATTCATGCGGCAGATAGCATCTATAGTCTCTCCGTCAAGGCCTTTTCTTGGCGGGTCAACGATAATAACGTCGGGGTCAAATTCCATATCCGCAAGTTTTTTCGCACCCTGACCTGCATCAGCGCAGATAAATTTTGCATTTTCTATATTATTTAATTCGGCATTTTTCTTTGCATTTTCGATTGCTTCGGGAACTATTTCGATACCGATTACTTCTTTTGCTTTTTTTGCAGCTGCGAGAGTAATTGTTCCGATTCCGCAATATAAATCAACGCATTTTTTCTCTTTATCAAGGTCGGCAAAAGACAATGCAAGGTTATATAACTTCTCCGTTTGCTTTGAATTTACCTGATAAAAAGCCATTGGCGAAATCTCAAATCTATTCCGGCAAAGTATATCTTCTATATTTCCTTTTCCGTAGATAACTATATTTTTCTTTCCCAAAATTACGTTTGTGTTTTCTTTATTTACATTTATAACGATAGTTTTAATATGAGAAAATTTTGATACCGCTTCTTCTACGAATTTCTCTTTAAGAGGAAACTTTTCTCCGTTTAAAACGAGGGTAAGTGCTATCTCCCCCGTAGCATCTCCCCGTCTTATATAAATATTTCTCAAAAGTCCTTTGAGAGTTTTTTCGTTATAAGGTTTTAAATTATTTTCGTTCCAGAAATTCGTAACAAAATTTGCTATCTCAATAAAAACAGGTGGAATAAGCTTGCAATCATGGCATTTTATAATATCGTGGCTTCTTTTTGCATAATAGCCGAAAACTGCTTTCCCCTCTTTATCCTCCGAAACGGGAAACTGACTTTTGTTTCTATAAAAATCCTTTTCGGGAGATGGCAAAGTTTCAAAAGGTTCCATATCTATTTTTGCTATTTTTCGCATAGCATCATAGATTTTTTGTTTCTTTATCTTAAGCTCGCTTTCGTAGTTAATATGTCTATAACAACAAGACCCGCATCTTCTGAATATTTCGCAGTCGGGGGTTATTCTATCCTTTGATTTTTCTATAAATTCAGAAACTTTTCCAAATGCTATATTTTTATTGACTTTTAAAATATGGCATAAAATTCTGTCCCCAAGCATTGTCTCGGGGACAAAAATAACCATATTATCAAATCGCCCCACTCCACTTCCGTCGTGGGTAATTCCGTCTATAAAAATCTCAACAATATCGTTTTTCTTCATTATTCAAGTCCTTCGGCATAGGTAAGAGGCATTCTTCTCTTATGAGCCGTAATAGCATTTGCTCTTGCGATTTTTTCTTTGATACCGTCGGGGCCATTGCCCGTTTTTATATATTCTTCTATCTGAGCGTAGGTAACTCCCATTTCCTTTTCGTCGGTCTGACCTTCAAAAAGTCCTGCTGATGGGGCTTTTTCGATAATATTTAACGGTGCTTCAAGGTATCTCAAAAGCTCATAAACCTCAGAAACGTAAAGGTCGGAAACAACGTTGAAATCGCTTCCCCCGTCGCCCCATTTAGTGAAATAACCCATAAAAATTTCGCATTTATTTCCCGTTCCCGCAACAAGATACCCCATTGACTGACCGATAGTATAAAGAGTAGTCATTCTAAGTCGGGGCGCAATATTAACGTCTGCGCTATGACTTATATCACTTTTTCCCGAAATAGCAGAAACCATCTGATTTTTTGCTTCTGTAAGATCAATAATTTTATAATCTATATTAAATTTTTCGCATACTTTTTTTGCATCTTCCATATCGGAGCCGTAATTCTGCTTTGACTGGCAGGGCATCATAATACTCAACGTATTTTCGCAGGCCATTTTGCATAGGATTCCAACAAGGGCACAGTCTTTTCCGCCACTGTTGCCGAAAACGATTCCTTTTGCTCCTGTTTTTTTAAGTAAATCTTTTATAAAGGCGACTCTTTTTTCAACCTCTTTTTTGCAATCCATAATTTTTCTCCTTTTAGAATTTTATATCATTATACACTATTTACCTATAAATATAAATAAAAACCTTTGAAAAAATTCAAAGGTTTTTGTTTTTATATTATTTTGTGCCGAAAATTCTATCTCCTGCGTCGCCGAGACCGGGAACTATGTATCCATGGTCGTTTAGTTTCTCGTCAAGAGTTGCAAGATAAATATCAATATCAGGATGAGCATCTTTAACGGCTTTTACTCCCTCGGGAGCGCCGATAATGCACATAAGCTTAATATTTTTTGGTCCGAATTCTTTAATTCTTGCAATAGCATCGCAAGCGCTGCCACCTGTTGCAAGCATTGGGTCAACGATAATAACCTCTCTCTCGGTTATATCTGCGGGCATTTTGCAGTAATATTCAACGGGTTCAAGAGTATCAGGGTCACGATACATACCAAGATGGCCTACTTTTGCCGCAGGGATAAGACTTAGCATTCCGTCAACCATTCCAAGACCTGCTCGAAGTATGGGAACGATAGCAAGTTTTTTTCCTGATATAACGTAGGTTTTTGCCATAGCAACGGGAGTCTCAATCTCTACCTCTTTTAGAGGAAGGTCTCTTGTTGCCTCGTAACACATTAAAGTAGCAATTTCGCCTATCATTTCGCGAAATTCTTTAACGCCTGTGTTTTTATCTCTGATAAGAGATACTTTGTGTTTTATTAAGGGATGGTCCATTAAATGAAGTTTTTCACTCATAATGATTTCTCCTTTTGATTATTTAAAATTTTCATCTTCAATTTTTTTAATCAGGTCAACTCTGATCTGATGCCTTCCGCCTTCAAAATCGGTATCAAGAAAAGCATCAACAAGTTCAAGAGCAAGTCCCGGTCCTACTACCCTCTCGCCAAAGCAAAGAATATTTGCATCGTTATGAAGGCGAGTATATCTCGCGCTGAAAGTATCGGAGCATACTGCGGCACGGATTCCTCTCACTTTATTTGCGGCAAGACTCATTCCGATTCCCGTTCCGCAAACGAGGATTCCAAGGTCGCATTCTCCTTTTGAAACTGCTTTTGCCACTTTTTCTGCAATATCCGGATAATGGCAGGAATCGGTAGTATACGTCCCCATATCTAAAACCTCATACCCTTTTCCTTCTATATGCTTTATAACGCCGTCTTTAAGACTAAATCCGGCATGGTCGCTTCCAACTGCAATTTTCATATTATTAAACATTCCTTTTTTCTTTTTCTTCAAGTTCTCTCTGGGCCTGAGATTTTCGAAGATAACCGGGAACAAGAGTTCTGAAATCATCGTATTCCCCGTTTTTATACGCTTCAATGGCACAAAGCCCAACTCCGTAGCCATTTTGGTATTTTACGTTCTCCTCAGCGATTGAAAGATTTGAAAGTTCTTTCATATAATTATAGCATAAATCTGCACCGTCTCCAACAAGAATTATATCTTTTTCTATTTTGGAAAGTTCTGCTTTAAGCTCGTCCAGAGAAACTGCTCTATCATCTTCTATTACTTTAAGTATTCCATGGGAAAACTCAAATATTCCGTTATAAACCTGGTCTCGTCTTGCATCCATTACGGAGCATATAACTTTTTGGCAGTTTTTATGGTTATAAGCCATGGATTTCAAAGTCGAAACTCCAATGCAGGGAATATTTCTCCCCATTGCGATTCCTTTGACTGCCGAAACTCCAATTCTAACTCCCGTAAAAGAGCCGGGACCTTTTGAAATAGCGATGGCATCAATTTTTGATAAATCATATCCCGAAAGCGAAAGAGCGTTTTCTATCATAGGCATCAGAGTTTCGCTATGGGTAAGCTTATTATTGAGAAAACTCTGATAAACAAGCTTTTCTCCATCTAAAATTGCAACGCTGCAAGGTTTTGCGCTTGAATCACAAGCGAGAATCACCATTTTATTCATCTGCCTTTTTAATAATTATTTTTCTTTCGTTTTCAGAAATTTTATCTATTGTAACTTTATAATAATCTTTTGGAAGATAAGGCAAAATATTTTCGCTCCACTCGATAAACAAAATTCCGTCTCTATCCATATAGTCATAAAATCCCGTGGAATAAAGACTATCCTCATCCTCCACCCGATACATATCAAAATGAAAAACGGTATTTTCTCCGTTATATTCATTTACGATAGAAAAGGTGGGGCTTGTTACTCTATCGGAAATTCCAAGGGCTTTTACTGCCCCACGAGTAAATGCAGTTTTGCCTGCTCCCATTCCTCCGAAGAAGCATACTATATCGTTATTTTTAAGATTTTTAGAAAAATCAAATGCGATTTTTTCTGTTTCTTCAGGGGATTTTGAAATATATTCCATATAATCTCCTCGGTTTAGAAAAGTCCTGTTATCTCGCCGTTATTATCAATATCAATATTGTTTGCGGCAGGAACTTTTGGAAGTCCCGGCATAGTCATAATATTACCAAGAAGGGCAACGATAAATCCTGCGCCAAGACTTGGAGAAATATCACGGACAGTAACCTCGAAGTTTTCGGGCTTGCCAAGTTTTGCAGGGTCATCTGAAAGTGAATACTGGGTTTTTGCCATACATACGGGCAAGTTACCAAAGCCCATTTTTTCAATTTCGTCGATGGCTTTAAGGGCTTTATCAGCGAAATTAACTTTTGATGCGCCGTAGATATTTTTTGCGATTTTTTCGATTTTTTCTTTAATTCCTAAATCGAGTTCATACGTAAATTTAAAGTCTTTTTCCTTATTTTCTATGGTTGAAATAACTTTTTCAGCAAGGTCAGTTCCGCCTTTTCCGCCTTTTAAGAAAATATCTGCAAAAGAACATTCAACGCCGTTTTCCTTGCAAAGATTTTCTATAAATTCTATCTCTTTTTCAGTATCAGTTGCAAAATGGTTAAGTGCAACAACAACGGGAACGCCAAAGCTTTTTATATTTTCGATATGTTTAAGAAGGTTTACGCTTCCTTTTGCAAGAGCATCAACGTTCTCTTCGCCTAAATCGTTTCTTTTTACGCCGCCGTTATATTTAAGTGCTCTTACGGTAGCAACTATAACAACGCAGTCAGGAGAAATTCCTGCTTTTCTGCATTTGATATTCATGAACTTTTCTGCTCCAAGGTCAGCGCCGAAACCTGCTTCGGTAATAACGTAGTCTCCAAGTTTAAGTGCAAGTTTAGTTGCTCTCACGGAGTTACAACCATGAGCAATATTTGCAAAAGGACCACCGTGCATAAGGCAAGGAGTATTTTCAAGGGTCTGAACTAAGTTTGGATTAATAGCATCCTTCAATAGTGCAGTCATAGCGCCCTGAGCGTTAAGGTCTTTTGCATAAACGGGGCTTCCGTCAATTTTATATGCAACAAGGATATTGCCGATTTTTTCTTTCAGGTCTGAAAGGTCGGAACTCAGGCATAAAATAGCCATAATCTCACTTGCAACAGTAATCATAAAGCTATCCTGTCTTGGAAAACCGTTGATTTTTCCGCCAAGGCCAACAACAGTTTCTCTCAATGCTCTATCGTTCATATCAAGAACTCTTTTTATAAGAATTCTTCTCACGTCGATATTAAGGTCATTTCCCTGATGAACGTGGTTATCAACTAAGGCACACAAAAGGTTATTTGCAGCAGTAATAGCGTGCATATCCCCCGTGAAATGAAGGTTAATATCCTCCATTGGAACAACCTGAGAATATCCTCCTCCTGCGGCACCACCTTTTATACCGAAAACGGGACCAAGAGATGGCTCACGAAGAGCAAGGATACAGTTTTTATTAAGAACTCCCATTGCCTGAGCAAGACCAACTGAAATAGTAGTTTTGCCTTCTCCTGCAGGAGTTGGGTTAATAGCGGTAACAAGAATAAGTTTACCGTCTTTATTATCTTTTGTTTTTTCGTAAACGCTCTGAGAGATTTTTGCTTTATAATGTCCGTATGGTTCTATATCATCCTGGGACAATCCGATTTTTTCCGCAATTTCGTAGATTTTTTTCATTTTTGCCTGTTTGGCAATTTCGATATCTGTTAGCATAAAAAAGTTCCCCCTGTTTTTTTGCTTTTTTAATAGTATATCATATATTTAAAAAAAATAAAATATATCCTTTTAATAAATTGAATAACTTTTTTTAATATGTTATAATATGTTAGAAATCAGTTTCGGGGGTATAATCATGGAAAAAATAAACTTTTCTCGTGATATTGATATAAGATATAAAACCGAAATACTCGTATGCGGTGGCGGACCCTCGGGAATCGCAGCAGCGGTTACTGCAGCACGTCAGGAAAAAGACGTAACTATTGTTGATATGAACTTTTCTCTCGGCGGTGCGGGAACAGTGGGAATGGTTCCCGCCTTTATGCAGTTTTCTGATGGGGAAAATTTTCTCGCTGACGGAATTGGTCGAGAGATTTTAAACCGTCTTGAAAAAGCAGGTGGAACAGGCGGTTTTAGAAAAAACGCCATAAATACCGAAGTTCTGAAACGAGTTTATGACGATATGGTTACCGAAGCAGAAATAAAAACAATTCTCGGCGTCAGCATTATCGGAGTTGAAAAAGATAAAAACAATATATCCCACGTCATATTATCCGGAAAAAGCGGTATCTATGCTATTGAATCAAAAATATTCATAGACTGCACGGGAGACGGAGACGTTTGTGCAAAAGCCGGTGCTCCTTTTGAATACGGAGACGAAAACGGCGAGGTTATGCCCGGAACCTTATGCAGTTTTTGGACTGATATTGAATGGGATAAGGTAGATGGCCGCCAGGACCGTATGCTTAAAGAAGCTTTCAAAGAGGATATCTTTACCACCCACGACCTTCATCTTACGGGAATAAGCCGTAGCGGAAAAACCTTTGGCGGCGGAAATATCGGTCACGCCTTTGGGATTAATCCTCTTGATGAGGTTTCGCTGACAAATGCATTTATTGAGCAGAGAAAAATTCTTCTTGAATATCAGGAGTATTACAGAAGATTTCTTAACGGATTTTCAAAGGTTAATCTTGCAGGAACTGCTTCCATAATGGGAATAAGAGAGTCAAGGCGAATTATGGGGGACTACGTTCTTTGTCTAAAGGATTTTCAAAACCGTGCAATTTTCGACGACGAAATAGGAAGATACTGCTATCCCGTTGATATTCATGCATCAAACCCTGATGAAGAGGGATTCAAAAAATTTGAAGAAGAATATAAAAAGAACTTTAAATATAACAAAGGCGAAAGCTATGGAATTCCATATAGAATTTTGCTTCCCAAAACCTTGGATAACGTTCTCATGGCAGGACGTTGCATAAGCTGCGACAGATACCTAATGGGGTCTATCCGCGTTATGCCCGGCTGCTATATTACGGGGCAGGCGGCAGGAATGGCTTCTTCAATGGCTATTGAAGAAAATATTACTCCCAGAGAAATAAACGTTAAAAAACTTCAGAAAAAACTTATTGAAATCGGGGCTTATTTGCCTAACTATAAAGGAGAAAAATAATATGTATTCAATTTACGTTAGTTTTGAATGTCATCCCGGTAAAAGAGAGGCATTCGTTGAAAAAATGAAAAAAGAAGGAATTTTAGATGCCATAAGAGCCGAAAACGGTTGTATCTTATACGACTACTATTATTCCGAAAAGGATGAAAATTCCCTTCTTCTTATCGAAAAATGGGAAACTAAAGAGCATCAGCAAATTCATATCGAGCAACCTCATATGAACGCTATGAAAACTTTCAGAGATGAATATATCAAATCTGCCGTTTTGGGAGAATTTGAAATCAAATAAGGTGACTAAATGGAATTTAACAAAAATAAATTGCTGCAACAGTTTCGTAATATTGACTTTATAACTCTGGGACTTGCAATTGCTTTATCCGTTTATGGGCTTATTCTTGTTTTCAGTGCGACAAACTCTTACGAAACTTATAAATATCTTTTGGTGCAGGGCGCGGGATGTTGTCTCGGGCTTATGTGTGTTGCCGTGATTTGTTTTTTCGGGTATGATACTTTATCAAAAATCTCTCCTTTCCTATATGCTTTTGGAGTTTTATTTTTGCTATCCGTATTTATTTTCGGTAAAGAAGTTGACGGAAACAAAAACTGGTTGAGATTTTTCGGTATTGGAATTCAGCCCTCGGAGATTGTTAAAATAATTTTTATAATCTCCTTTGCCACCCATATAAATATCGTTAAAGAGCATCTTAATAATATAAAATCTCTCGCTTCTTTGCTTTTGCATTTTGGAATTTTTGCCGTTATTATTGCAATTCAGGGAGATTTCGGAACGGTTTTCGTTTACTGCGCAATCGTTATTGGTATGCTTTTCTGCGCAGGGCTTCGCCTGAGAATTTTCGGTATTGGAATTTTAGGAGCCGCAGGAGCACTTGTTTTTCTTTGGAATTTTGTTTTCAAAAATTATCAGAAGCAACGCGTTCTTCTGACCTTTAACCCCGAACTTGACCCCCAGGGATTTGGCTATCAGGCAATTCAGAGCAAAATCGCCGTTGGGGCAGGCGGCGTTTCGGGTAAAGGATATTTGCAAGGACTTCAAAATCAGTTCAGTATTCTCCCCGCTAAGCAGACCGACTTTATCTTCTCCGTTTGTGGTGAGGAATTCGGTTTTCTCGGTTGCGTGCTTCTTATCGGGCTTTTTGTTTGCCTTTTCTTGAGAATACTTTATATATCTTCTCTTGCAAGAGACCACGTGGGAAGTTATATCTGCGTTGGAGTTTTTTCTATGCTTTTCTTTCAGATGGTTGAAAATATCGGTATGTGTATCGGAATACTGCCCGTTATCGGTATTACTCTCCCCTTTTTAAGCTACGGGGGAAGTTCCATTGTCTCAGTCTGGATGGCGGTGGGACTTATAATGTCTGTTTATTCTCAGAGGGATATGTCCATATTCCGAAGCAGAATGTGAGTTAAAATATTCAAAAGGGTATTAAAAGTTGGAACTTTTTATAGTGAAATTTACGCTTTTTTTATATTGAATAAAATAGTATAATTTATATATAAAATTACTTTGGAGGAATTTTTTTGATTAGAAACGATTTAAGAAATATTGCAATAATTGCCCACGTTGACCACGGTAAAACTACCCTCGTTGACGAAATGCTTAAGCAGGGCGGCTCTTTCAGAGAGAATCAGGTCGTTGAAGAACGAGTTATGGACTCAAACGACCTTGAAAGAGAAAGAGGTATAACCATTCTCGCAAAAAACACCTCAACTAACTATAACGGAGTTAAAATCAATATTATCGATACCCCGGGCCATGCTGATTTCGGTGGCGAGGTTGAACGAGTTTTAAAAATGGTTGACGGCGTTTTGCTTCTTGTTGATGCGGCGGAAGGTCCCATGCCTCAGACAAGATTCGTTTTGCAGAAAGCTCTTGAACTTGGTCATAAGGTTATCGTTATTATCAATAAGATAGATAAACCCGATGCAAGACTTGACGAAATTCCCGACGAGGTTCTGGAACTTCTTCTCGAACTTA
This sequence comes from Clostridia bacterium, assembly GCA_017554835.1. GTDB lineage: Bacteria > Bacillota > Clostridia > Oscillospirales > RGIG7773 > RGIG7773. The sequence continues at coordinate 7,551 of JAFZHO010000121.1, read as the reverse complement.
ATGCAACGGACGAGCAGCTTGATAGTCCTATGATTTTCTGCTCAGGCCGTGAGGGAACTGCTTCTCTTTCTCCTTATAAAGAAGGCAAAGACCTTGTTCCTCTTTTTGAAACTATTCTTGATTATATCGATGCTCCACAAGGTGAAGAAGATGGCAAACTTCAGCTTCTTGTTTCCTCTATTGACTATAACGAATACGTTGGAAGAATTGGTATAGGCAGAGTTGAACGCGGCGTTATAAAACCAAATATGGAAGTTACCATCTGCGACTACCATAACGAACGCCAACCAAAGAAAGCAAAAATTGCCAACCTTTATCAGATAGATACTTTATCAAGAACTGCCTGCCAGAGTGCAACAGTTGGTGATATCGTTACTTTCTCGGGAATCGAGGATTTGACAATCGGCGATACCATCTGCGCTCCCGATGCTCCCGAGCCCCTTCCATTTGTTAAAATCTCCGAGCCAACGGTTGAAATGACCTTCTGCGTTAATACAAGTCCTTTCGCAGGTAAAGAAGGAAAATTCGTAACCACCCGTCAGATAAGAGACCGTCTTATGAAAGAACTTCTTAAAGACGTTTCACTTCGCGTTAAAGATACGGATTCCACTGATAGCTTTCTTGTTTCGGGCCGTGGTGAGATGCATCTTTCTATCCTTATTGAAAATATGAGAAGAGAAGGATACGAATTTGCAGTAAGTATGCCCCGTGTTCTTATGAAAGAAATCGACGGAATTAAATGCGAACCAATCGAAAAACTTTCCATCGACGTTCCCGAAGAATGCGTTGGTTCCGTTATGGAAAAAATGGGATATAGAAAAGCCGAGCTTCTTGAAATGAATCCTCAGGGTTCAAGAATGCAGCTTGAATTTTTGATCCCATCCCGTGGCCTTTTTGGTTACAGAAGCGAATTTATGACCGATACAAAGGGCGAAGGAATTCTAAACTCTATTTTCCACGAATATCAGCCATATAAAGGCGATATTCCAACGAGATTTACGGGCTCTCTAATCGCATTTGAATCAGGTCAGTCAATTACTTACGGCTTATTCAATGCTCAGGAAAGAGGCACGTTATTCATAGGGCCGGGCGTTGACGTTTACGAAGGTATGGTAGTTGGCGTTTCTCCAAAGGCGGAGGACCTTGCAGTTAACGTCTGCAAAAAGAAACACGTTTCAAATATGCGTGCTTCCGGCTCTGATGAAACACTCCGACTTGTTCCACCCAAAATTCTAAGTCTTGAAGAAGCAATCGAATTTCTTAAAGAGGACGAGCTTTTAGAGGTTACTCCCGAGAACTTCAGAATCAGAAAACTTTACCTCAACAAGCAAGACAGAATGAAAGCAATGAAAAAATAACTAAAAAACATAAAATCGAGAATTTTTCTATAAATTCTCGATTTTTTTATTTACAAAATTAACAAATTGATATATAATTAAAATGGGTGAATTTGTTGACATTGACAAATTTTTCTCAATCTTTTAAGGAGGACTTTTTATGATAAAACCGGACAAAACAGTTATAAAAGAAACAATATACGTTTCCCTTTCGGTAATAATTTTAAGTATTATTATGCAATCTGTGTTTATAATAATTTCCAGATGGAATTATAAAGTCCTTCTTGGAAATATTCTGACGGATGCCATAATGATAGCAAACTTTTTCTTTATGGCGCTATCTGTTCAGAAGGCGGTTTCAACAGGAGATGAAAAAGAAGCCAAAAAGATTATGAAGCTTTCTCAGACTTTCAGAACTCTTTTTATGTTTATACTTCTTCTGATTGGTGCTGCTTTACCTTATTTTTCAACTATTGCAGTTGTTATCCCCGTCTTTTTCCCACGTATTGCTATTGCATTTCGTGGCTTGAAAAAAGATAATACTGAACAAACGGAGGTGTTGACAGAGAATGAACCGGAATAAACGGTTATTTAAATTGGTGGATATTCTTTATATCTCAATGATTATCCTACCGATTATGATAGCTATGGTCATAAAAATTCTGACGACTCCCCTCTCCCAAGGAATTTCCATTTCAGGTGCAAGGATATTCTTCTCAATTCCTTTTCCTGTTCAGGACCTTATTATTACTGAGGCGCAGTTAAATTCTGCTTTTGTTCTTATTTCGATTCTTGGCGTGTGTTTATTTTTAACCCACGGAATAAATAGCGGAAATTTAACCACCCGTCACCATATTGCAGAATGGATAGTAGAAAAAGTTCAAGGCCTTGTTGATGGTAATATGGGAGAATTTTTCAAAGGATATGCTCCTTTCGTTACGGCTATTCTCGGTTTATCAGGATTTTCAAGTCTTTTGAGTTTATGTGGATTGTTCCCTCCTACTTCTGATATTAATATAGTTGCAGGATGGGCAATACTCGTTTTCATCCTTATAACATACTATAAATTAAAGGGCGGATTTTTAAACTATCTGAAAGGATTCACCGAGCCCATCTTCGTTATGGCTCCTCTTAACGTTCTTGGCGAAATTGCAACCCCTGTTTCAATGGCTTTCCGTCATTACGGAAACGTTTTGTCAGGAATGGTAATTGCAGTCCTTATCTCCTCTGCTCTTCAGGGACTATCTTCTATGGTGCTTTCCTGGCTACCCGGATTTTTGGGAGAAATTCCTTTTCTTCAGATTGGTATTCCTGCCGTTTTATCTGTTTATTTTGACGTTTTCAGTGGTTGTATGCAGGCGTATATCTTCGCAATGCTGACAATGCTCAATATTTCAGGTGCGTTTCCTCAGGAAGAATACGAAATGCGTAAAAAGAAAAAACTTTTAAAAATAAAAAATAAATAAGTTAAAAATAAAAAATTATATATTTTAGGAGGATTTCATTATGGAATTAGCTATTGGTATTATTTTAGGTTGCTGTGCTCTTGGCGCAGGTATTTGTATGGGAATCGGAGCTATCGGCCCCGGTATTGGTGAAGGTAACGCAGTTTCAAAAGCCTGCGAAGCAATCGGACGTCAGCCGGAAAGCAAAAGCGCAGTTACTTCAACAATGATTATGGGTTGTGCAATCTCTGAGACTACCGGTATTTACTCACTTGTTGTTGCAATTCTTCTTATTTTTGTTGCACCCGGTCTTATGGTAAATATCCTTAAAGAAGCAATAAATCTTCTATAATTCAAAATCTTTTGGAGTGAATAAATAATGCAGACATTAGATGTAATATCTATTAACTTATGGCAGATTTTGATTTCTCTTGCAAATCTTGTTATTCTTTTTATCATTGTTAAAAAATTTCTTTTTGGGCCCGTTAAAAAAATGCTTGCCAAACGTCAGGCAGATTTAGACGAGCAGTATAATGCCGCAAACGAAGCAAAAGAAAACGCTTTGCGTGATGAATCTTTCTGGAACGAAAAGATGAAAACCGCAGATACCGAATCTGATGCAATTATGCAAAAAGCGGCAGATAACGCTAAACTTCGCAGTGATAAAATTATAGAAGAAGCAAAAGAAAAAGCCGATGGTATTATCCGTCTTGCCCAGGTCGAAGCCGAGCAAGAACGCAAAAAAGCCGAAGAAAGCATCAAAAAAGAGATTATCGACGTTTCTACCGTTCTTGCAGAAAAAATGCTTTCCCGTGAAATCAATATTGATGACCATCGCAGCATCATAGACTCTGCCATTGAAAAAATAGGTGATGATAATGACGCAGAATAATATAGAATATGCAACGGCGTTATATATGCTCGCAGCAGAAGAGAATTCTCAGAACGAGGTTTCAGATTCACTTAAAGTTATGCTTGGTGCATTTTCGGAAAATGGTGAATATTACGACCTTCTTTCTTCCCCTGCAATTCCTATAAGAGAACGCCTTGAAATAATTGATAGCGCTTTCTCTTCTCTTCACGAGTATGCCGTTTCATTTTTGAAAATCCTCTGCGAGAAAATGCTTGTTCGCAGTTTTCCCTCTCTTTGCAAAGAGTATGAAAATCTGCTTTTAGCTTCAAGCAAGGTTTCCTTCGCGAAGGTAGCAAGTGCCATTAAACTTACCAAAGAGGAAGAAAAGGCACTTAAAGAAAAACTTGAAAAATTATGCGGTCATACCGTTGTTATTGAAACATCTGTTGATAAAAATTTAATGGGCGGTCTTGTTATCGATATAGATGGCAAGGTTATAGACGCAAGTCTGCGTCAACGCCTGAATGACGTAAAGGATGTGATAAGCAGATGAGCACAAGACCCGAAGAAATCAGCAATATTATTAAACAACAAATAAAAAACTATAATTCCCGTATCGAAATGAGAGAAACAGGCACCGTTATCCTTGTTGGAGACGGAATCGCCAGGGTTTACGGACTTCGTGAATGTATGGCAAGTGAGCTTCTCGAATTCGACGACGGAAGTTTCGGAATGGCGCAGAACCTTGAAGATGAGACTGTTTCCGTTGCTCTTTTATCCGATGATAATAATATAAGAGAGGGTTCAACCGTTAAAAGAACAGGGCGAGTTGTTTCTGTTCCCGTTGGCGAGGCACTTTTGGGCCGTGTTGTTAACGCTCTTGGTAAACCTATCGACGAAAAAGGTCCTATCGAAACCACCGAGGAACGCCCCATCGAATCTGAGGCACCCGGTATAATTGAGAGAAAAAGCGTTAGCGTTCCCCTTCAGACAGGAATCAAAGCTATTGATAGTATGATTCCTATCGGTCGCGGTCAGCGTGAGCTTATAATCGGCGACAGACAGACAGGTAAAACCGAAATCGCTATTGATACAATTATTAACCAGAAAAACTCTGACGTAATTTGTATTTACGTTGCAATCGGTCAGAAAAACTCTTCCGTTGTTCAGCTTACAAACGAGCTTACAAAGGCGGGCGCAATGGAATATACTATTATCGTTTCGGCATCTGCTTCCGAGACTGCTCCCCTTCAATACGTTGCTCCTTATGCGGGCTGCGCAATGGCAGAATATTTCCGTGAAAAAGGCAAGGACGTTCTTATCATTTATGACGATTTATCAAAGCACGCCGTTGCTTACCGTGCACTTTCCTTACTTATTCGCCGTCCACCGGGCCGTGAAGCATATCCGGGAGACGTTTTCTATCTTCATTCAAGACTTCTTGAACGTGCGGCTTGCGTTTCCGAAGAATACGGCGGAGGTTCAATAACCGCTCTTCCTCTTATCGAAACTCAGGCAGGCGACGTTTCTGCATATATTCCGACTAACGTTATTTCTATCACCGATGGTCAGATATTCCTTGAAACAGAGCTTTTCCACGCAGGCGTTATGCCGGCTATTAACCCCGGTATTTCCGTTAGCCGTGTTGGTGGTTCTGCTCAGTTAAAAGCGATGAAAAAGGTTTCCGGTGAACTTAAACTTCTATATTCTCAATACCGTGAACTTCAGGCATTCTCGCAGTTTGGAAGCGACCTTGATGCTGATACAAAAGCCCGTCTTGCCCTTGGTGAGAGAATAGTTGAAGTTTTGAAACAAGGCAGAAACTCTCCCGTTCGCGTTGGTTGCCAGGTTGCAATTATTTATGCGGCAGTTAACGGATATCTTAACGATGTTCCCGTTAATAAGATTTCTGAATATGAGATTACCTTATACGAAAGACTTGAAAACGAGTATTCCAACCTTTTGGAACGCTTTGAACAGGGATTTGCAGATGACTCTGATTTTGACCTTCTTAAAGAAGCTCTTTCAAAAATGCAGAGGTGACGTAAATGGGTGCTGATATTAAAAACCTCAGAAGCCGTATAAAAAGCGTCGACTCAACATTACACCTGACAAAAGCTATGGGACTTGTTGCCTCCTCTAAAATAAGAAGAGCAACCGAGGCCATGAATAAAAGCAGCGAATATGAGAAAGCAATTTCCGAAGCAGTGGATATGCTTACGATATGTCCCGAATGCGCAAAAAGCCCCTATCTTGAAAATAAGGGAGACGAAAAACTTTGTCTTATCGTTATTGCGGGAGATAGAGGTCTTGCAGGTGGATATAACGCAAACGTTTTCAGATTCGTCAAGGACTATTCCCCTTCTTTGATTATTCCCGTGGGAAAACGTTCTTACGAGCGGTTTGGAGGCGAATTCAAAGGCGTTGAAAGTTTTTCATACGATGATGCAATTTCACTTTCAAAGGATTTATGCCGCCGTTTTTGTGATGGCGAATTTGATAAAATCGGTATAGTTTATACCAAATATATTTCTATAATGTCTCAGGAGCCCCGTATTAAATGGGTGCTTCCTCTTGAAAAAAATAATGCTTCCCAGACTCATAGTATTTTATTCGAACCTGATGAGATGACTATTCTAAACTCTATTGTTTTTGAATACGTTGCGGCTTTGATAGTTGCCTCAGTGAGAGAAAGTTTTGCCTCAGAGGTTGCTGCAAGAAGATTTGCAATGGATTCTGCAGGGAAAAACGCTCAGCAGATGCTTGATGAACTTCACCTCAAATATAATAGAGCAAGGCAAGGCGCTATCACTCAGGAAATTACTGAAATCGTTGCAGGAAGTAATAGTTAAGGAGGTAAAATATAATGTCTGATATATCAAAAGGCGTTGTGTCTCAGGTTATGGGACCGGTTGTTGACGTTCGCTTTGAAGAAGGTAAATTGCCTGCTATATTCAACGCCTTAACAATGATGATTGGGGACAGAATGCTTACTGTTGAAGTTGCTCAGCATATCGGCGATAATACCGTTCGTTGTATTGCCATGGCATCAACAGACGGCCTAAAACGCGGAACTCCGGTTACCGATACAGAAAAAGCTATCAGCGTTCCCGTTGGTCGTGAAACTCTTGGCAGAATTTTCAACGTTCTTGGAGATACCGTTGATAATAAACCTGCCCCCGAAGGAACAGATAGATGGAATATCCATCGCCCTGCTCCCGAGTATGCAGAGCTTTCTACATCTACCGAAATTTTTGAAACAGGTATAAAGGTTATCGACCTTATATGCCCTTATTCAAAAGGTGGTAAAATCGGTCTATTCGGCGGTGCCGGCGTTGGTAAAACCGTTCTTATTATGGAACTTATCAATAATATCGCCAAGCAGCACGGCGGTCTTTCCGTATTTACAGGTGTTGGAGAAAGAACCCGTGAAGGTAACGACCTTTACAACGAAATGAAAGAATCCGGAGTATTGAATAACACTACTTTGGTTTACGGTCAGATGAACGAGCCACCCGGAGCGAGAATGAGAGTTGCTCTTTCCGGTCTTACTATGGCAGAATATTTCCGTGATGAAGAAAATCAGGACGTTCTTCTATTTATTGATAATATATTCCGTTTCACTCAGGCAGGAAGTGAAGTTTCGGCTCTACTTGGCCGTATGCCTTCTGCCGTTGGTTATCAGCCGACTCTGGCAACTGAAATGGGTGCACTTCAGGAAAGAATCACATCCACAAAACGCGGTTCTATCACTTCCGTTCAGGCAGTTTACGTTCCTGCCGATGACTTGACCGACCCTGCTCCTGCTACTACTTTTGCCCACCTTGACGCTACCACCGTTTTATCAAGAAATATTGCTTCTCAGGGTATTTATCCTGCGGTTGACCCTCTTGATTCAACCAGCCGTATTCTTTCT
>JAFZHO010000120.1 GCA_017554835.1 Clostridia bacterium | reverse complement strand
TTCGTTTATAATCTCTCCCGAAGAATAAACAATATTATAAAACGGAATAACCTTGAAGCCCAATTCCTTTAGAAAATCAAGCGACTCTTTATGAGAGGAAAAACTTTCTCCCGCAATTAACTGAACGTTAAAGCAAAACATATCCAAATCACGTTTTGCAACGATTTTTGAATCAAGCTGACGAAGAGACCCCGCCGCCGCGTTTCTCGGATTTGCAAAAAGCTGCTCGCCTTTTTCTGCTCTTTCTTTATTAAGTTTTTCAAAAGAGCTTTTAGGCATATAAACTTCGCCACGGACTATAAGATGCTTTATATCTTTTTTAAGAACAAGAGGAATGGATTTTATTGTTTTTAAATTAAGAGTAACGTCTTCTCCAATTTCGCCGTTGCCCCTTGTTGCTCCTTTTACGAATTTCCCGTCGATATATTCAAGAGAAACAGAAAGCCCGTCAATTTTTGGCTCTACGGTAAATTCAATATCCTTATGCTCTTTTTCGATACGGTCAAAAAAAGCATAAATCTCATCATAGGAAAAAGCATCCTGCAAGCTATTCATAGCTACCTGATGAATAACCTGAGAAAAGGAAGAAATGGCTTCTCCCCCTACTCTGAAAGATGGTGAAAAATCAAATCTATACTCGGGATACTGCTCCTCAAGAGATTTTAATTTTCGCATAAGCATATCATATTCATAATCCGAAATTTCGGGATTATCTTCTACATAATACTTTCTGCTATAATATTCAAGTTTTGTTATTAAATCAAGAATTTCTTTTTTTGCATCCATATCAAAATTATCTTTCTGTTTTTTTATATTATTATAACAGATTTTTCTCCGTTTGAGAATATTTTAATTGGCATAATCGTTAATTTTTCCAAGTATGGAAGAATCGTCTCCTTCAACGTTTGTGAAACTTTCGGGAATATCTCCAACGATAACGGTTTCGGCTATGCTTATTCTCGTTTTAAAATCCATATCAATATTCTTCGTCGCAAGAATTACTCCCGCCTTTGCAGAAAAATCAAGATAAATTGAGTGCTTCGTCTGATTTATTCCTGCGGAGACAAAATCACTTTTCAAGTCAGTTGATATCTGCCCGGGCGGGAAAATTCCTCTTATTTTTATTTTAGGCCCTTTACCTGCAAAAAAATGGTCGCTGAATACGCTTCCTATTGGTATGTAAATATAGAATTTTCCTTTGTTTTCAAGATTATTCACTATCCTGGAAGAAAGGTCTGCCAGAATTGTATTAAGCTTTTTTGTATCGGTTTTTATAGAGGTTACTTTTCCACCTTCGTCGGTAGATACTGTTATAATATCCTGATAAAAGTTATCATCTTCTGAAAGATGGGTATTCACGGCAGAAATAACGGCATTTGTAGCTTGTTTTTTTACGTAAGCGGAATAGGAAGATTCTACGACCTTTTTTATTCTTATATCAAATAAAATAAGCCCAAAAATCATAAAAATCAAAACAAAGAAAAGTTTTATAAATCTTTTTTTATATTTCTTTTTTCTGTAATTATAATACATAATTTCACCATATTATACTGACTTAATATAATATATGCAAATGAAATGATTTTTGTAATAAAAAAAACGGCTTACAAATTCGTAAGCCGTTTTAAAATTTTATAGATTATTCATCGCACTCGTCGCAGCAGCAATCACATTCGCAATCGCAATCATCCTCGAACTCAAGATCAAGTTCAGTATCACAAACGGGGCAGTTGATAGTTCCATCTTCAACTTCTTCCTCAGTTACGCAGATGATTTCGCCGCATTCAGGACACTCAACTTCGAATTCTTCTTCGTCGCAGTCGCATCCGCAATCGCAATCACCGTAAATTTCTTCTTCAACATAACCTAAATCTTCGTCAATTTCGTCGATAAGGTCGTTGATTCCATCTATTTCGTCTTCGATATCGCCGATTGCTTCATCAATACCTGCGCATTCATCCTCAAGGTCAGAAACAGTCAAAGCAAGATCTTCAAGAACGTCGATAATTCTTGCAAGAACTTTTCCTTCGTCTGACTCAGCATTGATTTTTAATCCTTCGGCAAATCCTTTAAGATTAGCAACTTTTTCACCTATAGTCATGGTAATCACTCCTTGAATTATTTATTATATTATGTTCTAAGCTCTTTCCATATATTCACCGGTACGAGTATCGATTCTGATTTTCTCGCCTTCTTCGATGAATAGAGGCACTTTAACAACAGCGCCTGTTTCAACAGTAGCAGGTTTAGTTGCGCCTGTTGCAGTATCGCCTTTGAAGCCCGGTTCAGTTGCAGTAACTTCAAGTTCTACAAATAGTGGTGGCTCAAGACCGAATACGTTACCTTTATAAGAAATTACTTTACAAATCATTTCTTCTTTAACGAATTTAAAGTTATCAGAAAGCTGCTCTTTATTCAAAGGCATCTGCTCGTATGATTCAAGATCCATAAAGTAATAAAGGTCTCCATCGTTATAAACATACTGCATATCTTTTCTTTCGATATAAGCAGTTGGGAATTTTTCAGTAGGGTTAAAAGTTTTTTCGATAACTCCACCTGTAATAACGTTTTTAATTTTTGCTCTTACAAAAGCAGCACCTTTACCTGGTTTTACGTGCTGAAATTCGATAATCTGGTAAACAGTACCATTATCATCAAAAGTTACACCATTTCTAAAATCGCCAGCTGATATCATAAATTACCTCCAAAAATTACAAAAAATTTTTCTCTATCATATATTTTATATTATATCTTATATTTTTTCAATAGTATTTTATAAAATAATCAATTCCTTTGGACTTGAAGTGAGATTTATTAGTCCATCTTTCGTTATATATACCATATCCTCGATACGAACGCCAAATTTATTCTCTATATAAATACCGGGTTCAACGGTCATTATGGTTCCTTCTTCGATTACTTTATCGCATACGGTATTGAAAGCGGGCATCTCGTGAATTTCAAGCCCAACGCTATGACCAAGCCCGTGACCAAAACAGCCCTCATAGTTTTCGTAGATAATATCTCTTGCTATTTTATCCATTTCGATTCCCGTTACCCCTGCTTTGATTTTTTCAAGGCATGCAAGTTGGGCCTTTAATACGATATTATATACTTCTTTCATTTCTTCCGTTACATATCCAACGGCAACGGTTCTCGTCATATCAGAGCAATATCCCTCGATAGCCGCTCCAAAATCCATAGTTATAAAATCCCCGTTTTCTATCTTCTTATTTCCGGGAACTCCATGAGGAAGTGAAGAGTTTTTACCTGAAACAACTACGCTATCAAAAGCAAGGGCATCGGCTCCGTTTTTTAGCATAAAAAATTCAAGTTCAAGAGCGATTTCCTTTTCGGTCATTCCGGGTTTTATAAACTTAATAATATGTTCGAAACCTTTATCAGTTATTTCCTGGGCTCTTTTCATTCTATCAAGCTCTATTTCGGATTTTATGGTTCTTAGTTCTAAAATCGGCGCAGAAAAAGGAACAAACTCAATTTCCGGAAAATCATTTTTTAAACGATTCATTTCTGCAACAGTAACGAAATCATCTTCAAAACCGATTTTTTTAACGTTTTCTTTCTCAATAATTTCGGAAAGCTGCTCTTTTCTCTTTGTAAGCATAATGCACTGAGAATCTTTTATTGTTGCTTTTGCTTTTTCAATATAACGAAAATCAACAAGAAAATAGCTTCTCTCTTTTGTTATAAACGCGATTCCTGCACTTGATTTAAAATCAGTAAAATATCTTCTGTTATAAGGGGAAGATATGATAAGAGCGTCAACGTCAATAAGTTTTTTCTGAATTTTTTCTATATTAGTCATTTTTTCTCCACCTTTAAATAAATTCCGCAATCCCTTTTACTGCAAGAAGATAACTGAACTTTCCAAAACCGATTATACTTCCTGCACAAACAGGTGCGATAACGCTGATTTTACGAAATTCTTCCCTTGCGTTAATATTTGAAAAATGAACTTCTATGCACGGAATTTTTATTGCGGCAATTGCATCTCTTATTGCGATTGAATAATGAGTATATGCTCCTGCGTTAATAATAATTCCGTCGTATTCTTTTCTTGCCTTCTGAATCTCTGTAACAAGTTCGCCTTCAATATTTGACTGAAAGATATCTGCCTTGATATTGAACTTTTCAGCATAATCAATTATTTCTTTATTGATAACGTCTATGCTTTCGCTTCCGTAAACGGAGGTTTCCCTCTCTCCTATAAGGTTAATATTAGGTCCCTGAATTACAAGTATTTTCTTTTTCATTTTTTATACCCCTCGTATATCGTTTTCATTTTTAGTGCATCGTCCGTCTGCGTTCCTGCTGATTCGCAAATAATGGTGGGGCAAAGATTTCTTTTATAAATATATTCCCCAAGCGGCTCAAAAAATGGTCCGTAAATCTCATCCTCAAAGGTAAGATGCTTTTTCTCCCCACCGTTTTCCGTCCATTCTATTTTGGAAAAATGGCTATGGAAGATTTTCATTCTGTCAAACCCAAGCTTGTCCTCAACCTTTTCGAGAATATTTTTATAATCCTCGTAACCCTTAACAGAACCGAGAGTTCTGGCATTAAGATGACCAAAGTCGATGGTAGGAATCATTCTCTCGTCAACAAGGCAAAGCTCAATAACCTCTTCCAAAGTTCCAAGCTGATTAATTTTCCCCATAGTTTCAGGACAAAGAATAATATGAGAAAGGCCCATATCATCAAGGGTATTCACTGCTTTTTTTATAGTTCCTTTTGCAAGTTCAAGGGCTTCTTCTCTTGAAATTTTGCTGCAGGAGCCGGAATGAACAACAATTCTTTTTGCGCCGAGTTTATCTGCTGCAACTGCACTTTGAACAATATAGTTTATACTGTTATCTCTTTTTTCCTCTTCTACGCTTGAAAGAGAAATAAAATATGGTGCATGAACGGATAAAGAAATATTATACTCCTCTGCTTTTTTGCGAAGATTTTCTGCCAAGGCATCATTCATACGAACTCCTCTGCCAAACTGAACTTCGTAGGCATCAAGGCCGTTTTTATTCAAAAATCCCGGCATCTGCAAGGTGGCTTTATTGCCTTCTGCATAGAATCTATCGCAGTTTCCTGCAACACCGAATTCTATTATCTTGCTCATTTATTATTTCTCCTTTGATAAATTTTGACAAAGGGTTTTTCAAGAAATCTTTTAAGTTTGAAAAGGAATGTCTCTTTTAAATCAATAGGGTCAACCATTACCGTAAGCATGGAAGATATATTTCCTCCGAGGACATCAGTGAAAATCTGGTCGCCCACAACAACGATTTCTTTTCTTTTAAGCCCCATTTTTTTTGCGGCGCTAAAGAAAGAGAACCATAAAGGTTTCATCCCTCTGAAAATATATGAAAGTCCAAGAGATTTATTAAACTCGTCAACTCTTTCTTTTTTGTTATTGGAGATGATAAATAACTTGAATCCCTCGTTTTTAAGACCTTCAATATGGGAAATAAGTTTTTCATCGGGAACTCTTATTTTGAAACCCACAAGGGTATTATCAACGTCATAAATAATGCCTTTTATATTATGTTTTTTTAAGAAGTTGCTATCAACGTCATAAACGGTCGGCACCATAATTTTTGGAACGAAAATATTAGCCATTTAAAAACTCCTTCCAATTTCATTATCTTATATTATTATCTTATATTATAATATATTTTTTAAGATATTACCACCTGTAAATATAAAATAATTGATAAATTATCTGTTTTTTGATATTATATAAGAAAAGTATACGTTTTGGAGGAAATGCTTTGAGTTTTTTACCTGTCTGCAAAAAAGACCTTAAAGAAAATAATATAGATATTCTTGATTTTATTATCGTTACGGGTGATGCCTACGTGGACCACCCCAGTTTTGGCACGGCTATTATTTCAAGAGTTCTTGAAAGCAAGGGCTTTAAGGTAGGTATTATTCCTCAACCCGACTGGAAAAAGGACGAATCCTTTAAAATTCTCGGCAAACCCCGATACGCATTTTTAGTAAATTCCGGCAACCTTGATTCTATGGTTGCTCACTATACTGCGGCAAAGAAAAGAAGAAGTGAAGATTTCTATTCCCCGGGCAAAAAGGCAGGAAAACGTCCCGACAGAGCCGTTATAGTATATTCTAAAAAAATAAGAGAAATTTTTCCCCATTCTGATATCGTAATCGGTGGTCTTGAAGCATCTCTTCGAAGATTCTCCCATTATGATTACTGGGCAGATAAAGTTATGCCCTCTGTTCTTTTTGATAGTATGGCAGACCTTCTTATATACGGTATGGGCGAAAATCAGATTATTGAAATGGCAGAGAATTATAAATCCGGTAAAAAAGCAAAAGATATGACCGATATAAAAGGAACCTGCTATTTAACTGAGGATATCTCCTCTCTTAAAGACTACGTTTCTTGCCCTTCCTTTGATAACGTTTTGAAAAGCAAGGAAAAATACGCCCTCGCAACTCGCCTTCAATACGAAAATCACGACTGCGTTTCGGGAAAAGACGTTGTTCAAAAGCACTATGATAAATATCTCGTTCAGAAAAAACCTATGCCCCCTCTCACTCAGAAAGAAATGGACGAGGTTTATTCTCTCCCTTATATGAGATATTACCACCCAATGTATGAAAAAGAGGGCGGCGTTCCCGCTATTGAAGAAGTTGAATTTTCAATAGCTCATAACAGGGGATGCTTTGGTGGATGCAATTTCTGCGCTCTGGCCTTCCATCAGGGAAGAATGATAACAACCCGTTCAAAGAATTCCATAGTGGAAGAAGCGAAAAAAATAACCCAATCTCCCCGTTTTAAAGGTTATATCCACGATATTGGAGGACCCACGGCAAATTTCAGGCATAATTCCTGTGATAAACAAGATAAGCACGGAATGTGTACAAATCGGAAATGCCTCGCCCCTACTCCTTGCCCCAATATAAAAGCGGACCACAGTGAGTATCTTGATATTCTTAGAGAGGTTCGTAGTCTTCCCAAAATTAAAAAGGTTTTTGTCCGTTCGGGAATAAGATTTGATTATCTTATACTTGATAAAGACGATACCTTCTTTAAAGAACTTGTGGAGCATCATATTAGCGGTCAGCTGAAGGTTGCTCCCGAGCATATTTGCGATAACGTTCTTTCCTATATGGGAAAACCCGTTTTTAAAACCTATTCTAAATTCAAAGATAAATATAAAGCCCTTAACCATCAGAAAGGAAAAGAACAGTATCTTGTTCCTTATCTTATGTCTTCCCACCCCGGTTCAACCTTGAACGATGCGATTAATCTTGTATTATATCTCAAGAGAAACCATCTTCATCCTCAGCAGGTGCAGGATTTTTATCCTACTCCGGGAACTATTTCTACCTGTATGTATTATACGGAGATAAATCCCATTGACATGAAAAAGGTTTACGTTCCCAAAACCGAGGAAGAAAAAGCAAGGCAACGAGCCCTTTTGCAATATAAGAACGAAAAAAATATTCCCATTATTGAAAAAGCTCTTCATCTGGCTCATAGAGAAGACCTTATGGGGACGGGAAAAGACT
>JAFZHO010000119.1 GCA_017554835.1 Clostridia bacterium | reverse complement strand
GAATGGCAGAAAAACTAAAAGAGCATATTCCACGCCAGATGTTTGAAATTCCTATTCAGGCGGCTATAGGCGCAAAAATTATCGCCCGTGAAACCGTTAAGGCAATGCGAAAAGACGTTCTCGCAAAATGCTACGGCGGCGATATAACGAGAAAGAAAAAACTTCTCGAAAAACAAAAAGAAGGTAAAAAACGTATGCGTCAGCTTGGCAGCGTAGAGGTTCCTCAGGAAGCGTTTATGTCTGTTTTGAAGCTTGATGAATAAAGGTTGTGTTCCAAATGGAAGGTCTTTATATCCACGTTCCTTTTTGTAAATCAAAATGCAATTATTGCGACTTTTATTCAAAGCCCGTCAATGGCGACGGGCTTTGTTTGGATATAAAAAATTATTCTCTTGCCTTAAAAAAGCATATCAGAAACCTTTCGCATTTATTAAAAAAATATACCTTTGATACTATATATTTCGGAGGGGGAACTCCCTCTATTTTAGGGGAAGAACTTGCCCTTATTTTTGAGGAAATTAAAAATAATTTCAATATAGCAAAAAACTACGAAGCAACCTTTGAGGCAAATCCCGAAAGCATTACTCCCTCTTTGGCAAAATCCTGCTTTGAAGCAGGGTTTAACCGAGTTTCCGTGGGGCTTCAAAGCGCTATTGACAAGGAGCTTTCTCTTCTTGGCAGAATCCATACCAAAAAGGATTTCGAAAAAGGGCTTGATATTTTAAAATCCGAAGGATTTTCTGATATCAGCGCCGATATAATGCTGGGAATTCCAAATCAGACTATGAAAACCCTTAAGGAAACCTTGGATTTTATTTTATCCCTTGATTTGACTCATATTTCTGCCTACGGACTTAAAATCGAGGAAGGGACCCCTTTTTATAAAAATCTTGATCCCCTCTCTCTTGCTAATGAAAAAGAACAGGCGGAATTTTATCTTGCCACGGTGGAAAAACTTCAAAAAGGGGGTTTTAACCAATACGAGATTTCAAACTTCGCAAAAGAGGGTTTTATTTCCCGCCATAACTATAAATACTGGACGGGGGAAAATTATCTCGGACTTGGGCCTTTTGCTTATTCTTATATGGAAAATACCCGTTTTTTCATAAATTCCGATATACAAAACTTTGAAAAAGCGGAAAATATACAAAATGTAATAGAAATTGAGGAGCGTTTGACGGAAAAGGACAAACTTTTTGAATATATTATGCTCCGCCTTCGGTTAAAAGAGGGGATTTCTTTATCTTATATTGAAAAATCCTCGCCAACGAAAGCGAAACCCCTATTGGAAAAATGCAAAAAACTTCAAACTGAGGGGCTTGGAATTTTGGAAGAGGATAGATTTTATCTCACTCCCCAAGGGTTTCTTCTCTCAAATTCCGTTATCAATTATCTTGAAATCAACTGAAAGGAGTTTTTTTATGACAAAGTTACTTGAAAAGCTTTTTATAAAAGGAAATTCCCGTGAGCAATACGGGGTTTTATCGGGAATGGTTGGTATTTTTATAAACCTTATTCTCAGTATTATGAAAATTGGCATCGGTCTTATTTCGGGGAGTATCAGTATCTCTGCCGACGGTCTTAATAACTTTTCCGATGCGGCAACCTCAGTCATAACTCTTATCGGGTTCAAGCTTTCTTCAAAGCCCGCCGATAAGGACCACCCTTTCGGTCATCAGAGAATCGAATATATTACGGGGCTTATCGTTTCTTTCGTGATTATTCTTATCGGATTTGAACTTATTAAATCTTCCGTAGGAAAAATCATTAACCCCACTGCCGTTGAATTTGGCATTATTCCCGTTATTATTCTTATAATCTCTATTTTTATGAAGTTATGGCTTATGCTTTTTAATAAAAAAATCAATAAAAAACTTTCTTCTCCCGCCCTTGAAGCCACTGCCGCCGACTGCCGAAACGACGTTATAACTACTTTCGCCGTTCTTTTGGCCCTTTGCCTTGGCTATATTTTAGAAATCGACCTTGACGGATATATGGGCGTTTTGGTTGGCGGATTTATTATAATTTCGGGAATCAGTCTTGTTAAAGAGACTATTTCTCCCCTTTTGGGAGAGGCCGCCGATAAAGAAACCGAGATAAAAATCGCCGATAAGGTCAAATCCTATGACGGCGTTTTAGGAATCCACGACCTTGTTGTTCATAGCTACGGGGCAGAAAAATATTATGCCTGCGTTCACGCCGAGGTTGATGCAAAAGAGGATATTTTAAAAAGCCACGACCTTATTGATAATATCGAAAGAGATATGAAATCCTCTCTTGGAATCGACCTTGTTATACATATGGACCCCATCGTTACCGACGATAAGGAAACAAATCAGGCAAAAGAGCTTGTCCGTGCTATTATAAACGAATTATCCGACGGAATTGATTTTCACGATTTTCGAATGGTTAAGGGAACTACCCATTGTAACCTTATTTTTGACGTGGTTGTTCCATACGATTATAAAATGAAAGACGACCAGCTTTGCGATTATATTCAAGGAAAGGTAAGAGAAATCTATCCCGATTATTTTACCGTTATATCAGTTGATAAAAGCTACGTAAACTAATATTTATAAAGGTGATAATATGAAAAAAATTGACGAAATTGATAAAAACCTCAAAATCGAAACTCAAATCAACAAAAAAAACATAAAATTCTATGATTTTGCAAAAGAGCCCTTTAAGATTTACGGCGTTTTTAAAGAGGACGGGGCATATACCCGTCTTCCTGCCCAGGTTGCAAAATCCGTCAGCGAAAAGGTCTATAACCTGAGAAATTTTGCAACGGGGGGAAGAGTGCGTTTTCGCACCAATAGCCGTTACGTTGCTATAAAAATATTTTTTGGGTTTGTTGCCCGTTTGCCTCTTTTCCCTTTATCGGGAACTGCGGGGCTTGATATGTTCGTTTCTGACGACAAGGGCAAAAACCGTTATATCGGCGCTTTTATTCCCGCTCTTAACCTTGATAAAGATTTTGAGAGCGTTATTGATATAAAACCGGACGTTATGGGCTCTTCCGAGAGAAAAATGAGAGATATTACTATTCATTTGCCTCTTTGCAGCTGCGTAAAAGACCTTTATATCGGACTTGAAGATGATGCAGAGCTTTTGGAACCAACCCCATACCGTTTCGAAGAACCTATTATCTACTACGGAAACTCCATAACTCAGGGGTCTTGCGTTTCAAGACCGGGAAACTCTTTTCCCGCCATTGTTTCTCAGAAGCTTGACTGCGATTTTATAAACTTCGGTTTTTCGGGAAGCGGAATGGGAGAAAAAGAAATCGCCGAATATATTGCCTCTCTTCCTATGAAATTCTTCGTTTCCGACTATGACCATAACGCTCCGTCAGCAGAGCATCTTGAAAATACTCACGAGAGATTTTTCAAAATTATAAGAGAGAAAAACCCCGACCTTCCCGTAGTATTTCTCACTTCTACCTGCGTTTGCCGTTACGAAGAGGATAATCAGAGAAGGGTCAACGTTATCTATAAAACATATAAAAACGCCCTTGACAACGGAGATAAAAACGTTTATTTTATTGACGGAAGAGAAATCTTCGGCGAGTTCCGCGAAAGCGCTACCGTTGAGGGTCTTCATTCAAACGACCTTGGCGCCGCTCTTATTGCAAGAGAAATCGTAAAAGTGCTTCAAAAACTAATTTAGAAAGGAAAAACCCATGAAGGATAAGAAAAACCTTTTAAGCTATATAATTATTCTTCTTTCCGCCGTCATTCTTATTTGCTATATCATTTTTGTTGATGGAGTGGAAAGTATTATAAAAGCTTTTTCATCCCCTCGTATTTCTTTTATGTGGGGTGGGGTTTTGTGTATCTTTCTTTACTGGCTTTTTGAGACAATTGTTCTTCATAGGGTAACAAAATTCCTTCATCCTCAGCAAAAATTTAAAAACACTTTTAAAACCACTATGATAGGTCAGCTTTTTAACTGCATTACCCCAAGCGCAAGCGGGGGCCAACCCATGCAGGCCTTTCATATGACGAAATGCGACGTTCCCCTTGGGGTTGCCACCTCGTCACTTTTATCAAGATTTATTTTATATCAGATTGCGCTGACTATTTATTCCGTTTTGGTTCTTGTTCTTAAATTCAATTCCTTTTCGGAAAAGGTTTCCTCTTTCGGATTTTTGGTTTTTATCGGATTTGCCGTTAATACGGTTGTTGTCCTTCTTTTATTTTCTATTGGATTTTTCCCTGTCTTTACAAAAAAAGCCGCACTCTTTTTCATTAATATAGGGGCAAAACTCCGATTTATTAAAGATAAGGAAAAAGCCGTTCAGTATATAGAAAGGGAAATTACTCAGTTTCATAATTCCTTTGACCTGGTCAGAAAAAAACCAAGAATCATTATAAGTATGTTTATATTCTCTATGCTGCAGCTTACCGCCTTTTTTGCAATTCCTTTTTTTGTTTGTCTTTCCATGGGGGTTTACGTTAATATTATGGACGTAATTGCAGCAAGCGCTTTTGTTCTTATGATTTCTTCTTTTGTTCCCCTTCCGGGAGCATCAGGGGGAGCAGAGGGAAGCTTTCTTGTTTTCTTTGGATTTTTCTTCAAAGAGGGAGAATATATAAGTCTTGCAATTTTATTATGGCGAATAATCACCTTCTACCTGCCTATCGGCGTTGGAATGATTTTTTCCGCAAGATTTAATAAAAATAAATAAAAAAGTCGGGATTTATGGGGCGTACAATTAAGGACAGTTTTAAAATTTGCCCTCATCGCCCGATGCGTTGCACCGCAGAATGCAATCAAAGAATCTAAGTAATTAGATTTTTGTAGGGACAGGCGTCCTCGACTGTCCGTTATAAAGCAAAACTATCCGCCCGAAGAAGTTCGGGCGGATTTTTTATGGCAACAGGTGGTTGCTTGTTTTTTGGAACTCTTACGATATAATAGGTATTGAGGTGATAATGCTATGGAAACAAAAGATATTATTCTTGAACTTAGAACGAGGAAAGGACTATCCCAAGACG
>JAFZHO010000009.1 GCA_017554835.1 Clostridia bacterium | reverse complement strand
TGACGGAAAACTATACTTAAACGGAAATAACTCAATTTCAAGACAGGAATTTTTCGCAATCTTCGCCCGTGCTATGCAGATTACCGATAAAGACGAAAGTTATAAAGAAACAAGCTTAGATAAATTCGTAGATAAAGATAAAATCGCACCTTGGTTTGTTGATAATATCAAATACCTTGTTCATAACAAGATAGTAGACGGAAACCCCGACGGAAAAGGCGGTTATATCATTAACCCCGAAGGTCAGATTTTAAGATGCGAAATTATCAAAATGGTAACAGCAGCACTTACTAAATAATAAAAAGCTAAAGCTTTTCAAAGTTTATAAAACTTTTAATATCCCATCCGAATACGGATGGGATATTAATTTTTATACTTAAAGCCACCCGAAAAATCGGGTGGCTTTTATTGACTTTATACTTTAATATGTTACAATATTGTTACATAATATAATGAGGAGTGTTTGCTTATGAAAAAGACACTATCCGTGATACTTGCCATCGCAATGATTATGAGCTGCTTTACAGGAATCAGCTTTAACGTTTCGGCGGCAACAACAGAACAAAGACTAAATCTTAATACCGAATATGCCTTTTCTTATCCAAGTTACAAAAACGTAACGGGGGATAACGAGGGCAAGAATCTGACTGACGGAAATATGAATACTACATCGGTTTTCACTATTAAAAACGAGACCTATAATTATTCAGATACGTCAAGCTTTCCCGGAAAGCATTTTAATCTTTATGACGAGGGAAGAGACCCTCATTTTTATGTACAGAATGATTTTGGTTTTCCAAGCAAGCTAACAAAGGTTGAGATAACCTTTAATACCTCCAGTGGGGCGGTTTTGCCATCTTCTGTTGAGATAATTATTTCAAACGATGGATATAACTATACCATTTATCCGAAGCAAACCGTAGCAAAAGTGACAAGTGGTAATAGAACCACTTATACTGTTACAATAGGCGAGGACATTCTTGCTATGGGTATAAAGGCATATGTTTATGCCCCCGATAACTCAATGGTTTCTATTAACGAGGTTTCTGTTATCGGTGTTCCAAACGAGAACGAAAGAATCCTTCTATCTCAGGGGAAACCATATATCTGGGAAAAATGCAAAAACATTTCAGGATATGATAACGATAGTTCAAGATTGCTTCTTACAGATGGCATTGTTGGAAAAGCCGGAGAAACCACAAAATTCACGGGAAGAACTCCTGATGGAACGGACGAGTTTTCTCTATCAAGCGTTAGTGAACTTACCATCGACCTTGAAGAAGTAAAAAATATAAGCGAAGTTCAGTTTATAACTATGACTTCTTCTCCTGACTACGTAGTGGCAAGATACTCGGAAGACGGCGTAAATTACTATGATTTAGGTCAGAGTTACGCAATAGGCAGATGGGGCGCAAACGGCGAATTTGCAGAGTTTGCCGTAATGCGAAACCACACCGTAAAAGCAAGATACGTAAAGGTTTTATTCAGAGGCAAGGCGATTTTATCCGAGGTCAAAATTTACGGATGCGAAAATGCCGTTTCTGAAATGGACTACGGCTTCGTTGAAAGAGACGATATAATAGCCCATACAAACGTTGCAAAAGGCAAAAGCGCAAAACTTGCATCAACCACCAAATCAGGGGTAGTAGATGGAAGTTATAACTCAGGTTATGCCGATATATCAAAAAATACAACAAAAGAACTTATTATAGATTTATCCTCTTCAACGGCAAACGTTAATAGCGTTATGCTATATTTCCAGGCAGATTCATCCTACTATGCTCCAACGAAAGTGGAAACTTATATCTCCTCTAACGGAAGCACCTACACAAAAGTTGAATCTAATTTCATAACCCATCAGACTTCTGATAAAATTTCTTATCAGCAGTATTTCGATAGCCAGGCCGTTAGAAAAGTTAAATTTACAATTACTGCTTCCTCAAAAGTCGCAAGACTTTACGAAGCAGAAGTTTACGCAGGTCAACCACAGTTGCCTTTGATAAGAGGCGGATTCTTCCAACTTCAGGCGCTGACTTCCAACGCGGAAAACCCTGATATCAAATATACCGACACAATGTGGTATCTTCTTGTCAAGGGAATGAAAGAGCTTGGTATGGATTATATCGTATTGCAGTTTGGCGCAGGTTACGAAGGCAGTATGATGTTTGACGGACCTCGCCTAAAAGCAAGAGGATTCACAAAAGGCGTCGGTTACGGTAGCGCCGATCCTTATAAGGCGATTTTCGAAGCGTCCGAAAAACTTGGTATGAAAGTTTTCGTGGGAACGGTGGGAGGCCCTTACGCAGGCCCTGAAAAAATTACGGCGGCAGGTGGATATACCTATATTAACGAACTTCTGGATATTGCCGAAGATGCTGTTCGAGATATTTATGATTTATATAGCGGATATAAATCTTTTGCAGGTTATTATTTAGCAGATGAAACCTGTGATAAATGGCTGAATCAAACAAACGGCGTTGATTATTACAGAGCAATTTATAAAGGTCAGTCCGATATAATTCGCCAGGTTGATCCAACAAGACCGATTATGGTTTGCCCTGCAATATGGCGAAACGGCGGAGCTTCTGCGGCGGAAACCAATTTATATAATATGCTAAAACCTGCAACAACGGGCGGAAAACCTATCGTTGATATTGTTGCCGCTCAGGACTGTTTGGGTAGAAACTGGTCGTTTGGTGGGGATAACTTCTACGTATCGGATAGCGTTTATACTTTATATGAATCCTATGCTCAGGCGATGGCAAATGCAACTAAGAGAGCAGGGGCAGAATATTGGACCGATGCAGAAATTTTTGACTGCATTTACCATACCAAAAACTACTCCGATACTCTTGACACAATGCATCTTGCATCAAAATATTCAAATGGAACGATTATATTTGACGTATCTCATTATTTTACCGAGTTTTCCGAAAAAGAACTTGCCAACTGGACAAGACTTGAAGTTTCTCATACTATTTCAAAATACGCTCAGAGATATTATTCAACCTATAAAGACCTGAATAACGTAGGAAGAAACGCCAAAGCCCTTACTTCCTATAATATGAAAATTCAGGGATATTCATATCCAAACGGAACAA
The DNA here is from genome assembly GCA_017554835.1 of Clostridia bacterium. Taxonomy (GTDB): domain Bacteria; phylum Bacillota; class Clostridia; order Oscillospirales; family RGIG7773; genus RGIG7773. Next base: position 2,029 of record JAFZHO010000009.1, on the reverse strand, counting down.
AAGTTCCTTCGGATCAGAAAATCTCCTATACGGAAAAAGCTCCTAATATGTCGGGATCAATAGTAAAGAGCGAATGGGCGGAATTTAATCCTTTTGTCAGAAATAATAACGGAAATAATGCCGCATATTCTATGATGTGGGACGAGGATAAATTATATTTTGCCATAGATACCGATGATACCACGGTTAACGCAGGTTCCTGGGGCGGCGGAGATGCTATTATTCTCGGATTTAACCCCAATAGCGAGCAGGTAATCTATACCCATGGCCCGAATAATATAAACGCAAAATATCAACCCAACTTCTATCAGCTTATTTTCTTCCGCAAGGCAAACGGCACCTGGGCCCTTGAAACTTCACGATGCTATAAGGGAAATAGTGCTCTTGAAATTTCTGATGATTTGATCACTTATAAAGGAGTAACAGATGCTAACGGCCACGCTCAGTTTATGATAGCTATTGACTGGGATCTTTTCGGAGTTTCGGATAGTTATATCGGCGACGGAATGAAAATGGCATACTATGCATATTATACTTTCTTTGACGGAACCTATGAATCTTCCGGCACTTCGGGAGAAACTTATAAAACGAAGAATCTCAGCGTTCTTTTAGATGGTAAAAAGGTTTCGGCAGATCCTTCTTCTTCGGGAAGCAGCGATTTTATAAACGTTGTGGCGGGAAATACTCCATATACGAGAAATAAACCGAAGATGTCAGGCGTTATAGATAAATCTATATGGCCGAAGTTTACCAATTTCTACTATAATAAAAACGAGAATGATGCTGCATATTCTGTTATGTGGGATTATGATAATCTTTATATCGCAATAGATACTAACGACACTACCCTAAACCCCGGATCCTGGGGAAGCGGAGATACTGTTGTTATGTGTCTGAGTCCTAACGAAGTTGAACGAATTAGCACGAGAGATGCTGATCCTTCAATATACACGTATTTTTATCAGTTGGTATTTTTCCGCCAGGAAGACGGCAGTTTTCTTCTTGATACTGCAAGATCTAAAGGAGGAAACAGCACCCTTTCTCTGAATAATGATAATATATCTTATTATGATATTCTTGATAACGACGGCCATGTGCAACTTGTTTGCGCTATTTCCTGGGACGTATTCGGTCTTCCGTCGGGCGTTTTAAATGACGGAATGGCTTTTGATTATAATTTTTATTATTCTTTCTATGACGGAGCTTCTGACCTTCAATACTCAGATGGCAGCACGACCACCTATTATGCTGCTATTGATTCCGTATTGCACGAGACGGATTTTGCAGGGCCTCAGCCAAGTATGAATTACGTATTAAACTATACGAAAAAAGCCCCCACAAAAACCGATGTAATCGAATCTGAATGGCCGGGATTTAACGAGTTTTTAAACGGCGGCAATAATTCCTATTCCATGATGTGGGATAATGATAAACTTTATATCGCTATCAGAACAAAAGATAAAGTAATCGAAACAGGAAAATGGGGAGTTCCTGATCAGCTTGGAATTTTCCTTGATACAAATAGAACGTATTTCACCTATGCCAAAGTGGCAGACCCTGCCGCAACCCCGAATGCGTCATTTATGGTTTTCTACGGAGATGCAGCAAATAATAACTTCAAATGGGGTCGAGAAGCCCACGGTAACAGCGTTTCAGACTACGCAAATTCAAATGGCAGTTACGTTGTTAATCAGTCTTTTGACGAATATGGAAGAGTTCAGTTCGTTATAACTATTGATTATAAAAAATTCCTTGGCATTGAAAGTTTAGAAAACGGAGATAAACTATATTTCGGTGCTATGTATGGAACTGTTAAGGCGAATACCTCCTATAAAAAAATTTCAAACTCTAACGACTATATAGCTTGCGAGAGCTTTGAACTTGCCGGCAAGGAAGAAGTCGAACCCACTGAGGAGGTAACTCCTGAGGAACCAACTCCCGAAGAGCCAACTCCTGAAGAGCCAACACCTGAGGAGGTAACTCCTGAGGTACCAACTCCGGAAGAACCAACTCCTGAAGAGCCAACTCC
>JAFZHO010000118.1 GCA_017554835.1 Clostridia bacterium | reverse complement strand
TGCAGGGGGAATGATTATGGCTATAAACATTGCGTATAACGCGATAGAAAGGGCGGAAATGATGCTTTCGGGGAGAATATTTCCGGATAGACTTCCAAGAATTGTTCCAAGGGACCAAAATATATAGGGCAAAAGCATAAGCCCGAAAAAGTATTTGCCGTTTATATCTTCTTTTTTGCTCATTGAAACTGCAAAAACCTCATCAGTATTTCCAAAAGCGAGAAGAGATTTTTTTAGTCGGCTTGTTTTTGAATCGAATTTTTGAGAGAGACTTATGGACATAAGGGCATATCGCATATTTATAACAAGCTGACTTAGTATAAGCTCAATAACTCCGCCGCCCGCCATCATAATATTAAGCCCTGCAAGCTGACCTGCAGAGGTCATATTTGTCATAGAGATTAAAATTGCAATAGGGGCGTCAAGTCCTGATGCTGCAGCAAGTATTCCAAAGGTAAAAGAAACGGATAAATACCCAAGGGCGATGGGGATTCCGTCTTTGAGACCTGATTTAAAATTATTCGTCATTTTTATCACTCTTTTCCTCTTGAATTATACTATTAAAGGCATTTTTTTGCAAGAAAAACCCTGCGGAATAATCCGCAGGGGTTTTATTTTTATAATACTTTTGATAGGAAATCCTGAAGTCTTGGGTTTTGTGGGTTTTCGAAAAATTCTTTTGGAGAATTTTCTTCGAGAATTTTACCCTCGTCGATAAAGATAACTCTTGTTCCAACCTCTTTTGCAAATCCCATCTCGTGAGTAACAACTACCATAGTCATACCTTCTTTTGCAAGGTCTTTCATAACCTGCAAAACCTCGCCAACCATCTCAGGGTCAAGGGCAGAGGTGGGTTCGTCAAATAGCATAACGTCCGGCTCCATTGCAAGTGCACGAACTATTGCAACACGCTGCTTCTGACCACCTGAAAGAGAAGATGGATATGCAGCTGCTTTATCAAGAAGGTCAACCTTCTCTAAAAGCTCATTGGCTTTTTCTATTGCTTCTTCTTTTGGAATTTTTTTGAGTTTAGTGGGGGCAAGGGTTATATTCTCCGTAACCGTATAATGAGGGAAAAGATTAAAATGCTGAAAAACCATTCCCATCTTCTGACGGTGAAGGTTTATATTTGCTTTTTTATCCGTTATATTTGTTCCCTCAAAGATAATTTCGCCGCCGGTTGGCTCTTCGAGAAGGTTAAGGCATCTCAAAAGAGTGCTTTTTCCGCTTCCTGATGGGCCTATAATAACGACTACCTCGCCTTTTTCTATCTTAAGGTCGATTCCTTTTAAAACATTGTTTTTACCAAAGGATTTTTGAAGATTATTAATTTCTATCACTTTTCTTCAATCTCCTTTCGAATATATTAAGTAGCTGAGTGAGTATAACGACTAAAACAAGATAAATACCTGCAATAGTGAAATATGGCACGATTCCGTCATAGGTCTGAGACTGAATAATACGCGCGCCTTTTGTTAAATCGATTACTGCGAAATAACCTGCGATTGAGGTCTCTTTTAAAAGAGCGATAAACTCGTTTCCAAGGGCGGGTAGAATATTTTTAATCGCCTGAGGAAGAATGATTAAAAACATAGTTTTGCCATATGTAAATCCAAGTGAACGACCTGCTTCTTCCTGACCGTGATCAACTGCCTCAATTCCGGCTCTTATATTCTCTGATATATATGCGCCTGAGTTTATACCGAATACGAAAATTGCAGTAACAAAAGAAGATCTGATACCAAGTAGTGGCATAATTCCGATAAAGGCAATCAAATATTGCACCATAACGGGAACTCCACGGAAAATAGTGGTATATAAATCTACTACGTATCCCAAAAGTTTGCATATATATACTCGTTTTCCTGCAACCTTTATTACTGCGCAGATAATACCGATGATAACACCGATTATAACCGAAACCGCAGTAATCTCAAGGGTATTGATAAGACCATCAACGATATACATATAACGGTCATTTTTTATGAAATTGAGATAAATAGCATCCTTCATAGGACCTAAAAAATCCAAAAAATTAATGTTCATTATTATCTCCGATCAAATAATAAATGCCGCAAAGATTAATCTTAGCGGCATTTAATCTTTAATTATTATTTAAGTTCGTATTTTTCAAGAAGTTTATCAAATTCGCCGTTTGCAGTTAGGTCTTTGATAACTTTATTGATAACTTCAACTAACTCCGGTGAGTTTTTAGGAATAGCGATAGCATATTCTTCAACAGTAAGTGGAGTTTCATAAACTTTTAGGCCTGGGTTCTTTTTAACGAATTCGATTGCTGGGTAGTTATCGATGATAACGCAGTCAATCTGACCTGCTTTCATAGCTTCGATTGCTAGAGCACCGCTTGCAAAGCCCATTGGCTCTTTAATGTTTTCGCGAACATAGTCAGCGCCTGTTGTTCCGTCCTGAACACCGATATTCATATTTTTAAGTTCAGAAGTTGCAGTAAAAGCAGCATCTTCTTTAAGGATGATAACCTGGCTTGCTTTGAAGTAAGTATCTGAGAAGTCAACGTTCTGAAGTCTATCTGGTTTAACGGTCATACCTGCTGCACCGATATGAGCAGAACCGGACTGGATATTTGCGATAACGTCTTCAAAAGCGATATCTAAAACTTCCATTGTTACGCCGATTTCTTTAGCAATGTAAGCACAAAGGTCCATATCGAAACCAACAACAGCGTCGCCATCTTTATATTCAAATGGTGGGAACTCAGAGTTTGTTGCAACGATAAGTTTGCCGTCTGCTTTAATGTCTTCAAGAGTTAGGCCTGATTTTCCGCATGCAGTAATTGAAACTAAAAGAACAAGTGCCATTACCGCAGCAATAATTTTTGTCATTTTTTTCATTTTAATTTCCTCCCTAAAAGGTTTTTTTAATTTACATTTATAATTATACATAAAAGTTTATAAAAATGCAACCCCTTTTTTGAAATTTTCGTAAATATACAAAAAATATTATAAATATACGCATTATTTGTGCAAATTGTATCTATATTCCGCAACTAGAAGGTCGACCATTCTGCCATAGCTTTTTGTTCCGTCCGTTTGTCCGTTGCCTTTGAGGTAGGTATCGTTAACCTTTTCCGTAACTGAAGATACGGTTTGATTACGATATTCATTCATAAATTCGTTATAAGAGGATAGTTCCTTTCTTACTTTTTCGTCAAGGGAATTATATACCTTTGCAAAAGCTTTTTTATCTGCTTTAGCAAGTGCATTTGATGCATAAATATAAGCATTCATATATCCTGAATATTCATAATAGCCATTTTCGGAATATTTGCAAACAAGATAACCGATAAATTCCGCCTCGTCTTCGCGGACAAATCCGAGAGAATGAGCCATTTCGTGCCCCACGGACTGAACCACTACGAAGTAGGGGAAATTGATATTTACGTTTGCTTCTGCCATAAAGGGAACGTATATTCCTGCTATATAAGTATACGTCAGCGGTTTTGAAAGAATAATTGGTTTTGCTCTTTGGGGGTATTTTCCGATTACGGGATAAATTTTATTGAGATTTTTATAGCTTTGACGTATTTCTTTTTCCATTTTATAGAACTTGTTATTATTATAGGTAGAAAATCCTTTTTCGTCGTATTCAATATTCTGAGATAAACGATTAAGGTTTTCGGCGAGGATTTTTGTTGTTTCATAAAGTTCGGTTTTTGAAACAGGGGAGTTATCAAGCCCTGAAAGTTTTGCAAAATCGTAGCCGTGGAAATTAACCGACCATACTCCTATGAAATAACAAGCCATTATAGAGGATACTGCAAAAATTCCCGTGAGAAGAAGGGCGATTTTTTTGAGATTATCTTGCTTTACCCATTTAATTATTTTTATAATGGAGAAAATAATTAAAAAGGGGATGCCGATAATCAAAATCGCCTCAGAAAGAGAAAAGGGCAGAATATTTGATACTGCCCCTATTGTATATTTAAATAAGTAGAAAGGAATCTTCATAAATGGACTTCCCACAAAATCTGGATAGTTTTTTGCTATAAAATAAAAAACAACAGAAACGGGAAAAAGCCCTATAAGACAAATATTTATAATAAGTGTTAGTTTAAATTTTTTATCAGTCATTTTTATATCTATTCTTCTGGGTGCCAAGAAAAGCGGCCCCGATTATGCCTGCATCTCCGCCAAGAGTGGCAGTTTTGATTATTGTGTCGTTTTCTTTTTTGACGGTGAATTTTTCTCTCTCGTAATATTCTAAGACAGGGTCGAGAAGATAGTTTTTCTCTTTTGAGATTGCGCCACCAATGCAAAGCACCTGAGGTTGAAGCATAATAATAAGGTTAACAATTCCGCAGGAAACGTTCTCAATATATTCAGAAACCACTTCGCAGGCGGTTTTATCGCCTTTTCGCATACCGTCAAAAGAGGTTAAGCCGTTTACTTTTTCTATATCGCCTTCGCAAATTTCCCACATAATGCTATCTTTATCAAGAAGCATTTTTTCCTTGGTAAGACTTATAAGAGCGGTAACGGATGCATAGGCCTCCCAGCAACCGTGTCTTCCGCAGGAACAGAGATTTCCACCTGATTTTATAAGCATATGACCAACTTCAGCACCGCAGTTACTGAATCCGCCATAAATCTCACCATCTATTATAATTCCACCGCCAACGCCTGTTCCAAGGGTGATCATAACGAAATGACTGCAACCTTTTCCTGCGCCTGCAACTGCCTCTCCATAAGCTGCGGCGTTTGCATCGTTATCAAAATAGAATTTTTTATCTATTCTTTTTGCCATAAGCTCTTTGAGATTAGTTTCGTGGAAGCCCACGTTTTCTGCTTTTTCGATAATGCCTTTTTCAAGATTTACCGTTCCGGGAGAACCAAGGCCCATAAATTCAATATCATCAAGATTAAGATTTGATTCCTTGAGAAGATTATCGATAAGTTCTTTTATGGCGTCTGCAATATTTTCCTCTCCTTTTGGAGTTGGAACGCTTTTTTTGCAGATTATATTATAGGTCTTTGGGTCAACTATTCCGCCTTTTATATTAGTTCCGCCTAAATCTATTCCAATATAATACATTTTATTCCTCCGCCATTTTCTTTTGCATATCTTCCATAAGTTTATTATTAAGTTCAACCGCAGCGTTATAGCCGAAGCGTTTCTGACGGTTATTCATAGCAGCAACCTCAAGAATAATAGCAAGGTTACGGCCGGGTTTTACGGGGATTGTTAAAGAAGGGATTTTGATACCAAGAATATCGGTATAGTTATTATCCATTCCAAGTCGGTCGTAGACTTTATTAACGTCCCAGTTTTCAAGATTAACGATCAAGTCGATTTTCTCAGTTTCTTTAACGGCACCCATACCGAATATACGGCGAACGTCAATAATTCCGATACCGCGAAGCTCGATATAATGCCTTATAACTGCAGGGGAAGAACCAACGCAGGAGATATTTGAAACTCTTTTTATTTCAACGGCATCATCGGCGATAAGTCGGTGGCCTCTTTTAACAAGCTCAATAGCGGTCTCGCTTTTACCAACTCCGCTTTCGCCCATAATCAAAACGCCCTCACCATAAACTTCAACCAAAACGCCGTGAACGGTTTTTCTTGGTGCAAGGTTAAGATTAAGAAAAGCAATAAGCGCCGCCATAAAGTTTGAGGTATTTTCAGAAGTTCTCAAAAGCGGAACCTGATATTTTTCTGATAGTTCTACCATTTCGGAAAATGGCTCTAACCCTCTTGAAAGAATAACGGCAGGAATTTTTGATGCAAAAAACTTTTCTATTCTGGTTTTTCTTTCTTCATAAGAGCATTTTTCAAGATAGGAAAACTCAACTTTTCCCATAACCTGAATTCTGTCGTTATCAAAATGGTCAAAATAACCCGCCACCTGAAGACCGGGTCTATTGACGTCGGAATGGATGATTTTTATTTTTTCGGGGGATTCCGGGATATAAAGTTCCTCAAGTTTAAGTTCTTTTATGATTTTGTCGAGAGTTACGAAAAATTCGCTCATAATTCTGCCTCCGAATAAAATTTCTTTCCTATATTATAAAATAAAAAATTATATTTATCAACGAAAAAGACTTTATTTACAAGAAAAAACGGAATAATTTATTTATAGTAAAAAAAATTTAAAATTATACTTGATTTTTCTCGGCGAATTTGATACAATATAATGCGCTATGTAGGTTAAACCTACTAAGGAGGTGTATATTTAATGGCTAAATGTGAAATTTGCGGAAAAAGCGTTGCTTTCGGAATCAAGGTTTCTCACTCACACAGAAGAACTAACAGAACCTGGAAGTCAAATGTTAGAAGAGTTAAAGCTAATGTTAACGGCACTACTAAACATATTTACGCTTGCACAAGATGCCTCCGTTCTGATAAGGTATCAAGAGCAGTCTAATCGGTTTTGTTTATCGCCCTTGTTTGAGCAAGGGATACCTTGTCCAGACGGGGAATTAAAAAACGCAAAAAATTAACGCAGGATTTTTATCCTGCGTTTTTTATTTCAAGAAACAAGAATCAATATAAAGGAAGAAATTGCAGTGACTGTTTTAGATAAAAATTCGTTTAAGAAAATTTCCGAAAACCCCATAATTTTAGATTTCTCACTATGCAAAACTTTAGAAGATATCCATTTTATATTAAAAGAAAAATTCGGTTTACCTGAATATTACGGGAAAAACCTTGATGCCATTTGGGATCTTTTATGTGATATATTCAGTGAAGGAAAAAATTACGTCGTTGAAATTTATGGATATAATAAATTGGAGAGAAATCTACGTGATTATTGCAGTGGTTTGCTAAGTGTATTTAATGATATTTCCACTGAATATTCAAGCGTTGTTTTTAAGGTTATTTAAGCATTATATTATGTTATATTTTTTTACATAATTCAGGACTATATTACGAAAATGTTCGTGCTTAAAATTACGCTTAATATCGGTTATATCCACATACATTCCATTGATTACATTTTGAATAATTGCTTCTGCAACAAAAACTTCAAAAATATAATCATCCGTAAAAGCCGGCTCTATATCAGTATTCATACCTTTATTGATACCGTCAATGGCGTATCTATAAATTATATTGTTTTCGCCTAGTTTTTCACCCATTTGTTTAAGACAATTAATTCCGTCTATCATATTTGAAACCTGGATTTTGCCCTTGAATGATATATTATTAGTCCCACCGCATAAAATAGAATCTATAGTCGTTTCAAGAATATCTGCAAGAGAAGGTAAGATAGAAATATCAGGCAATGTTTCACCACGTTCCCATTTGCTTACGGCCTGAAATGTTACGCCAAGACGTTCACCAAGTTCTGCCTGAGTCAAACCCTTACTTGTTCGTAACAGAGAGATTTGTTTACCTATTTTAACATTGTCAATCATAATAAAATCACCTCATAAATTCATAATTATAGGCCTATAGATTTAGTATACTTTTTGTGGCGATATTTTGCAATAACTCGTAGGTTTAGTTAAAAGCAAAATAATTCAACTTAAGATAGTAAAAACGCAGGATTTTTATCCTGCGTTTTTTATTTATATGATTTCTACTACCTTATAGCCCGCATCGTCGATAACGGATTTTAAAACCTCGTCGGGTATATTCTCCGCTAATTCAACGTAGGCGGTTTTTTCTTCTAAATTGACTTTTGCGCTAACGCCTGAAATCTCGTTTAAAATCTTTTCAACTCTTGCGCTGCAGTGAGGGCAGCTCATACCTTCGATTATAATTTTTTTCATTTTATTATTTTCTCCTTTTTTAGCTTTGAAAGTTTTTATTCTAAGAGCATTTAAAACAACACAAACCGAACTGAAACTCATTGCCGCCGCGGCAATGGTGGGGCTTAGTTTTATTCCCATGCTGCTATATAAAACTCCTGCTGCAACGGGAATTCCGATTACGTTATATATAAAAGCCCAGAAAAGATTTTCTTTTATGTTTGTTATAACTTTTTTTGATAATTTTATTGCAGTGGGAACGTCCCGAAGGTCGCCTTTCATTAAAACAACTTGAGCAGATTCAATGGCAATATCCGTTCCGTTTCCGATAGCAATTCCGATATCCGATGCCGCAAGGGCAGGAGCATCGTTTATTCCGTCGCCTACCATTGCAACTGTTTCTTTCTCTTTTTGAAGCTCTCTGATATGCTTTTCCTTATCCTGAGGAAGAACGTTGGCTATGAATTTTTTAATACCAAGTTTATTTTTTATTGCAAGGGCAGTTTTTTCGTTATCTCCCGTAAGCATTATGGTTTTTATATTCATATTGTCAAGGTGGGAAATGGCTTTTTCCGACGTTTCTTTTATAGGGTCTGATACTGCAATGATTGCAATTATTTTTTTATCAAGTGAAACAAAAATCGGGGTTTTGCCTTCTTCGGCCAAAAGGGTGAACTGATTTTCAAATGAGGCGGTGTCAATACCG
>JAFZHO010000117.1 GCA_017554835.1 Clostridia bacterium | reverse complement strand
CAATACTACTATTACCTATTTTGTCTTTATATTTAAGAGAGAGAGAAATCTCAGAAAATTTTATCGCCATTCCGAAAAAAGCAGATAATATCATATAGAAAACGGCTCCCGGACCGCCCATACATATCGCAGTTGCAACGCCAATGATATTTCCCACACCAAGCGTTCCTGCAAGCGCAGTAGACATCGCAGAAAAAGAAGAAATTCCATTTTTGTTTTCAAAATTTATGGGTGATAACAAAATAGCTTTAAAATGTTTTATCTGAAAAAATTTTAATTTAAAAGTCAGAAATACTCCTGAAAAACATAAAAAAAGTATAACAACAGGAAATAGAATAAGATTAATATTATCAATCATATAAAAACTCCAAATGAAAATTTATATATATTTATTTTTCAAAGTTCACTTATATTACAAAAAAAGCCCGAACAAATATGTTAGGGCTTTTTAATCACTATTATAAAATCTTCTTAATCTCTTTATAAATTCTATCAGAAAGTTCTTTTTTTGATAACTCTACGGAACTAAATCGTTCAAACGCCAAAATCCCTTGATTGATAAGCATATGGAGGCCGCCAACAGTTATTAAGCCTCTTTTCTTTCCATTTTTAAGAAGATTAGTTTCAATAGGATTATAAACAATATCACATAAAACTCCTTCAAAATTATCAATAAAAGAAAAATTATCAAAATCGCTACCAAAATTTTTCATTCCGAGAGGCGTTGTGTTAATAAGAATATCACTTTCTTTAATAATGTCATTCAAAATACTGTCGTTCATATTATAAACGTTAATCTTCTCAGGCATATAGTTTTTTATTTTATCGGCTTTTAAAATATCTCGGCAGAAAATATTTATAGAATGACAATTTTCTTCAAGCAGTTTAAAAATAATCCCCATTGCCGCGCCGCCGCAGCCCAAAATAGATATTTTTTTATCTTCAACAGGCAGATTAAGGTTTTTAAGCGATAGATAAAACCCCTCTCCGTCTGTATTGTATCCGTAAAGTTTATTATCTTTACAGCAAACAGTATTAACCGCATTGCACTTTTTAGCAAAAGAATCAACAAAATCCAAATGTTCCATAATCTTTTGTTTATAAGGAATTGTGATATTAAATCCTGCAAAATTATTCTGTTTTATATAAGAAACATAGTTTTCTATTTCAGATTCCTCTAACTGAGTTTTCTCATATTGGCACTCCATATTCAAAGACTTGCATATAAGATTATGTATCTGAGGAGAAACGCTATGTCCCAAAGGATTTCCGATAAGACCAAGTTTTATTTTATCCAATTTTCTTCCTTCTTTATAATTTCGATTATTTTTTCAACGGTGTTTTTCGGGTTATCATCATTTGATATACAGAAATCACTATATTTTTCGTATAAAGCTTTTCTTTGATTCATAATTTCAAAGATTTTTTCAGGGTTGTTGTTTAATAACGGTCTGTTTTTCATATTTATTTTCAAAATATCGTTAAGGTCTCTTTTAAGAAATATAACTATTCCGTTATTTTTCAAATAACTTATAGACTCTTCCTTCGTCACGATTCCCCCGCCTGTAGAAATAACCAGCCCGGATTTTTTTGATAATTCCTCTGCGATTTGTTCTTCCAGGGTTCTGAAATAGTCTTCCCCGTATGTTTTGAAAATATCGTTAATTTTCATTTTTGTTTTATTTTCTATGCTATTATCCATATCAACAAAGGAAAGATTTAGTTTTTCAGAGAGCAATCTGCCTATTGTTGATTTACCGCATCCCATAATT
>JAFZHO010000116.1 GCA_017554835.1 Clostridia bacterium | reverse complement strand
TCTCATCACCACCATAAGTGTATTATAGCATAAAAAGTGGCGGAGGGACAAGAATTATTCATTATTCATCAGCAAAGCGACTTCAATATTCATTATACATTTGAAAATCGGTTCTCGTTTAATGAATAATGAATGATGAAAAATGAATAATGAATAATACAAACAAAAATCCGTCCTCTTACGAGAACGGATTTTTGTTTGGTGCGGATAACAGGGGTTGAACCTGCACCGAGTTGCCCCGACTAGAACCTGAATCTAGCGCGTATGCCAATTCCGCCATATCCGCATATAAACTATGCCCCTTTTAAAAGGGGCATAATATAATAATTATTCTTCTGTTGCTTCTGCTGGAGCTTCTTCTGCAGAAGTCTCTTCTGCTTTTTCGATAGTAACGCCTTCAACGTTAACTTCTTCTACTTCAGGTTCAGCTTCAAGTAAAGCTTTTATTGATAAGCTTACTTTATTTTTCTCAAGGTCGATATCAGTAATTTTAGCTTTTACGATTTCGCCTATTTTAAGAACGTCTGCAGGAGCATTGATTCTCTTATTTGCAATCTGAGAAATATGGATAAGTCCATCAACGCCGGGGATAATTTCTGCAAATGCTCCAAATGGCATAAAGTTGATAATTTTTGCTTCAACTTCGTCTTCAAGAGCAAATTTTGCTTTGAAAATTTCCCATGGATTGTCCTCTGCTTTTTTGAAGCCAAGAGAAACTTTTCTTTTTTCTTTATCAAGGTCTTTTACGTAAACCTCAATAGACTGGCCTTCTTTAACAACTTCGGAAGGGTTTTTAATCTTCTGCCATGAAAGCTCAGAAATATGAACCATTCCGTCTACGCCGCCAAGGTCAACAAATGCACCGTATGATACGATGGATTTAACAACTCCTGTGAATTTCTGGCCAAGTTCAATCTCGCTCCAGAATTTATCTGTAAGCTCTTTTTTCTGCTCAGCAAGAACGCTTCTGATAGAGCCGATAACGCGTCTTCTTCTGCCGTCCTGAACCTCAATGATTCTAAGAGATACGGTCTTTTTATTTAAAGTCTGCAAATCTGCATTTCTTGAAAGAGATGCCTGAGAATTTGGAACGAAAACTCTTGTTCCCTGAACAAGAACTACCAAACCGCCTTTTGTTACTTCTGCAACAGTTCCTTCAACGATTTCTTTGTTCTCATAGATAGAAACGATTTTCTCCCATCCTTTATGAGCATCGATTTTCTTTTTAGAAAGCATAACAGTTCCTTCTACATCATTAACTCTAAGAACTACTACTTCTACTTCGTCGCCAATTTTAACTACTTCGTCAACTTTAGCATTTGGGTCTGCTGATACCTGATCGCGTGGAATAAATCCTGCATATTTCTGACCAAGGTCAACGTAAACGTCTGTTGGAGTTATATTAACTACAATTCCTTTCACCTTATCACCGTTGGTTAAAGGTTTTAACGTTTTTTCCAATGCTTCCTCAAAGTTGAATTCTTCGGCATTATTAATTTCTGCCATAGTGTTTGTAACCTCCTTTATTATACCATCGGGAGTTGATGCTCCCGCAGTAATTCCGACATAATTAAATTTTTTGAAAATATTTTTGTCAAGCTCCGAAACGTTCTCAATATGGAAAGTATTTTCGCAATACTTTTTGCATATCTGATAAAGTTTATTGGTGTTTGAACTTGTGCGCCCTCCTATA
>JAFZHO010000115.1 GCA_017554835.1 Clostridia bacterium | reverse complement strand
GGGGGATATAACCTCAGGGATAGGTTCGGGTTCGGGTTCAGGTTGAGGCTCGGGTTGAGGTTCGGGTTGAGGTTCGGGCTGAGGTTCAGGGGTAGGTTCTTCCACGGGATAATCATATGAATTATATGTTCCCACAGCGTTTGGAATTCCCATATAGGCGCAGGGGTCAATACGTTCATAGGGAGAAACCGAGGTATCTCTTATTTCATAATGAAGATGAATCCCGGTGACGTTTCCCGTCTGCCCCTGATAACCTATCTGCGTTGTATAAGTTATAGTCTGCCCCACCGAAACATATATTTCCCGCATATGAGCAAAATAATGCTTATAACCCGTTTTTGTATCAACTATTCTTGCATAATTCCCAAAACCGTTATTCTCAAATCCTATATATTCAACCCTTCCCTTTTCCATAGTTCCGTATATTATTCCGCTATTCACCCCAACCATATCAACACCTTTGTGTTTATAGGGATAAGTGGGATAAAGATCAGGACGATAATTTCCAAAGGTCTGCGTCAATCGGAAAGTCCCGTTAAAAGGTATTCTCGTTACCAAATAAAATCACTCCAAATATAAATATATTATATTATATGCTGATTGCTATTTATTTGTTTGGATTCAAGAATACTTTTAAGTTCTTCTTTAAATGGCATTACCGTATTTGGAATAAGCTCAATATAAGTTCCAACGTCAATATGTCCTTTATCAAGAAGCATTTCAAGAGTGGACATAGCAAGACTCTCGCTATAAGAGGAACTTGAACCCACATCGATTTTAAGTTTAAAATCAAGGTCCTGATATTTACCCGTTTCTATTTCGTAACCTTTACTGTTTATAACAATATTTCTTTTTCCTATATAATAATAGTTAAAAAACTGTTGCCATATTCTACCCACTTTTTCGATTGTGCGGTAGAAATTTTTTGTTATAACCTGAATTGGCAATTTTGCCTGATTCTGAAGCGCAATAATCGCCGCTGCAGACATTGTTGACGTAAAGGCATCTCCCGTTGCAACCTCAGTTACCCCCGTCATCATTCTTGTGTATTCTGTAAGTCTATCCGTCAGAAGAAGAGGCAAGGATGAGAAATTAGGCGTTTGCATATATTTTATGCCATCTCCCGTCTGAGAGTAATCCACTATCATTTCTCCCGGCTCGTTTGTGATTTTCTGGTTTATGCTTCCCTCTTTAATAAGAAGTTTTGGCCAGGCAAGGTCCTGAACTGCAAGAAGCTGCATGGCAATATTAAAGTTAATTGCCTTCTGATTTGGAATAATGCCCTCAACCTCTCCTGCGCCAAAAACAGATTTCTTTCTTCTCTTCCAGATAAATTTTGCAATAGGATAGATAGTAAGCGGCATCTCAATCTCTTTTGTTATAAGAGTATTTTCCGTAGTTTTAACAAAAAAGACCTTCTTTTCCTTGGTAATATATTTTTTACCATCCTTTTCGTAGGTTTTTTCCACTTCTTTTTTATAATAAGCTGTGAGAACCGTAACTTTTTCCAGGCCTTTTTCTCCGGTTTTTTCTGCTTCATAGGTAATTTCAGGATAATCACTTTTTATCTCGTCGGCAATAGTCTTTGAAATACCGTTTTTGATAGCCATTTCCCGAACCTTTTCAACGGGAAGTCGGTTTGAAATAATAATACATTCCTGCTTTTCCAAATCCTCTGTTTGTGGATTTGAAAAGAAAATATTTATAGGGTCAATAACCTCTCCCGAAACGTCTCCCAGCTTATTATTCTTAGTTTTTTTATCAACGTCCCAGAAATAATGCAAAAACCCCGTTCCGTTTGTTGCCGCATCTTCTACTATTCTATCGTTAAGTTCGTCCTGATCAATACTTTCCCACAAAGCAGTTGCAAGGTTTGTGAAATCCTCTGCACCTTTTATGGCTTTTTTCTCTGCTTGTTTATCATCCGATAACTGAAAAGGCGTAAACACCATTTTGATTGCAGAATTCAGAACGTTTGATTTTCTCTGATTTACAATATAGGAAATCATATTAAGAACAGGTCTTGGCATATGGGCAGTTTTCTCCGTCGGAGATGGCCACTGTTTTCCCATTTTAAAATCTTCATACATGGGCCAGTTATTAGCAAATCCCATTTCTCTTTGATAGTTTAATCCCTTTTCATAAAAATCCCATATTTTTTTATTTGTCATATTCGTTTCCTCCGTTTAACCATTCATTAATAAGCTTGAAATTTTCTCCTGAATAATTTTTGTTTTTCTTTTTTGATAATATTTCATCCCTTAGTAATAGCCCTGCAGAAAGTCCTGCAACTCCCGTTACGCTTCCTACTAAAAAGCAAATAATCTCTACCATAATAAACCTTCATCTCCTTTTTTGTTTTTGTTATAGTTAAATATCCATAAATTATCCGATTTTTCTTCCTCTATAGTTTTTCCTCTGGGATTAAAAGTGACGAAACCTCTGATTGCATCAGGTCCGTGGGTTAATTCATGAGGATTTTGAGAAACGTCGCCGATTCTTTTTTCATCGTGACATAAAAGAGGTATTGTTCTGATTAAATTTTCGCAGCAGGGAAATATAAGAAGCCGTGCAGTTTTTTCGTTGAATTCGTCTTTATAGGGCTTTAACCATTCTTTAAGTTCAAGCCACCCTGCAATTCTTTCGCCGCCGCTTTTTGTCAGGCGTATGCCTTCTTTTTGAAAAATCTCGGCAACGCTTTTCCCCGTTTCCTGCCTTCGATTCCATAAATCCCGTGGCGCAAGAAAAAAGTCTACCTTATCTTCTCCCTTAGTTTGCAAAATTCTTTCGCATGCCTTTGAAATTATAAGATTTTTCTCATATATCTCTTTATAAACGTAGGCAGTGCCTGAGGGCGAAACCGCTATAAAATACCCCGCAAGCATATCAAGTCCATAGTCCATAGTGAAATATATTCTATAACTTTCGGGAATTTTAAAGGGCTGAGTTATATGAATATTTTCATCAAACTCCGTAAAATACTGCCCCTCATAAACGCCCCAGTCACCATAAAGCATTGCTTTTTTTCTTTCCTTGGGAAGATTTTCAAGGGCTCTTATGTAATCAGGGGAATTTTCCATAATAAAATCATTATCATACACAAGAGATTTTATAAAAGTATAATCCTCTTTTTTCTCACTGTTTTTATAGATTCTGTCAATAAAAAGCCGTTTAACCCAACTATGCCCCACCCCACCTGGATTGCAGGTGAGATAAAATCTCGGAGGGAATTTCTTTTTCAAAAAACCTGAGCTTCTATTGCACTCGGTAAGACACTGAAACTGAAACTCCGTAAACTGAGTTGCCTCCTCCATAAAAATAACGTCGTAGCTTTGGCCCTGATATTGCAGAACGTCGTTTTCACTATCACAGTAACCAAGTTTTATACGGCTTCCGTTATAGAATAAAAAGGCTTTGTCCGTTTCCT
>JAFZHO010000114.1 GCA_017554835.1 Clostridia bacterium | reverse complement strand
TTTTTTTTCGGATTCCTTTCCTTAAGTTCTAATGGTATTATACAGTATATCGGATAAAATTGCAAGAAGTTTTTGCGAATTGGTTTAGACGTTTGACGTCTAAATAAAATTTTAGGGAGATTTCTCTCCCTATTTTCTACTTCTTTTCTTTTTCGGCTTTCTTGGCGGCCTTCTTGCGTTTTTCGTCCTCGTGGAACTTATAAGCCGCTTCGGCCTCGTAGGGGTCATAGCCGCTACCATCACGGGGGCCTTTCGGAATCTTTACTACGATTTCCACGGCTCCTTCGATACCATCCTCGACAATAGGGACGGCGTAGGTATTGGAACCCGTTTGGAGGACGTCGAAGTCAAAGGACTTAAGACTTTCGACAATATGGAAAACAATAGTTTTCCGACTTTCTTCACCGACCTTTTTTTGCGCCATATTGGGAACTCCTTTCTTAATTTCTATATAGAGTATACACCTAAACTTAAATATTGTCAACTATTTATTTAGACTATAATAGTCTAAATATAATAAAGAGGTTATAACTCTTTATCAAAATTCATAACCTCATTAAATAAAAGAACAAAACTGCTTACAAGACTTGCGCTACCAGTAATAAGAATAATTATTACTCCAATAGGAGGCCAAATTAGTAGAGTAAATAATCCAATAAGGATGCCGTACATTCCGCCAAAAGAGATAATAGTTAAGATTTTTTCAAAAATACTCATTTCTTTTTTCCTTTCTTAATCTCTATATAGAGTATACACTATAAATAGAAAATTGTCAATAACTTTTTTTAGACGTGATACGTCTAAATATAAAAGACCTATATTTAGGTCTTTTTTTAATATTCGTCGTATTCTTGGATTAGGGTAAGGTTGCCTGTTTTCCTATCAATTTTATAAACTTCGTATCCATATTTCTTATAAGGATTATAATCAATTACGATACGAAGAGGTTCACGGCTTGCATCACATTCCCACTGGTCATTAAGTTCTTTACACTTTACAATAAGATACATTTTAACTCTCCTTTACTGAATTTCTCTTTCTTGAATATCATACCATATCCAGTCATCAAGTTCGTCATCAAGTTTACTTTGTTGTTTTCTTTTTTCTGCGTTTGCTTTTTCATGAGAAGAAAAAACTCCAATAATTTCAACTTGGCCGTCTTCATAACCGCCCTCAATTAAGACAAAAACTTTTTGTGCTTTCATTTTTTTATTTCCTTTCTTAATTTCTATATTTATTATACCAAATAAAGCCCAAAAGTCAATACCTATGTTTAGACGTATAACGTCTAAATAGAAAAAGGGGAGAAGGGGAAACTCCCCTTCTCCTCGTTAAAGGCTGTAACCCTTAACGATGCGCTTGTCCACCTGCACATCGGACACCTTGATGCCCTCGATGCGCTTGCAGATGGCGGTTGCCTTGGGAGTGGTGTCGATACCCTCGACCGCCTCACGAATCTGAGAAGCCGTCCGCACCTGATGGTCGGACAGGAGAACCTTCACAGCGTCCACGAGCGGGGCGTCCTCGGAGGCCTTCTTCTCCTTCGCCTTCGCCGCACGAGTAGCGGCCTCGGTGGCCATCTTCGTCAGTTCGGCCTGGGCCTTCTCGGCCATCTCGGCAGTCACGGTGGTACCTTCGGTCAGAGAGTTGAGCAGTTCCTTCATCGTCATAGTTTTTGTTTCCTTTCTCGTTTTTAAGAGTTCTCGTTCTCTTTTTTCTGTATTTATTGTACCATAGGTTTGGGAGTTTGTCAAGGGGTTTTTCAAAATTTCTTTGAAAAAATTTTTTCGGCTGTTTTAGTATCGCTCATAAACTACAGGTGCGTCTGCTTGTCTGCTTCGCTTGCCTTGGTGACTGGCGAGGTTTCCACTTCTTCCGCCCCTTGACTTCTCTGTTCCCTTGGAACGATTATATAGTACCATATCTTTACGGAAATTGCAAGAGTTTTTTCCAAAGTAGTTTAGACGTATTACGTCTAAATTCCAAAAAATAAAAAGGGCTTAGATAAGCCCTTTCAGAATTTCCAAAATATTATCGACATCGTAGGCCGTTCCCATCCAAGCATCCCGGATTCCTTTGTTGTCATCAAAAAGGATTCCGTCCGGCTCTTCGGCAGTTTCTTCTTTGGGGATGCCATAGGCCGTGATGTGGATTTCGTCCCAAGCGACCGAAGGAAGATGGCGGTTGAGCCAAAAGAGCTTTGCGGCGGCCACGGCTTCATCGTAGAAGTTAGGAGCGTTCATCGAGCCCCAGGAGATAATCCCCAACCGATAGCCTTTCTTCTGGAGTTTGTTCAGGAGCCGTGCAAGGGAAGAGAGCCGCAGGAGAGGCTCCGCCACAACGTAGGGAGTAGGGTCATAAGACCGCAAGCGGGGAAGCCAATCGTCAACGCCGTAGAGGTTCGCAATCGTTCCATCCATATCGAAGTAAATAGTCATTTTTTTCTGTTCCTTTCGTTTCTTTCTGTATAGAGTATAACCGATTTTAGGCAGTTTGTCAATAGGGAAATTTAGACGTTTAACGTCTAAACTAAAAAAGGAGAATTACTTCTCCTTTTTCTCGTTCTTTTTCTTTTCCTTCTCGGCCTTCTGCTCGCACTTGAACCGATAGTCCTTCTCGTCCTCGTACACATCATACCCCGCGCCGTTGCGCTCGCCCTTCGGAATCTGGAACACAATTTTAATGGCGGTTTCTTCGCCATCCTCTACTGCAGGAATGCCGAACGAACCGGACGCGACCCGCAACACATCATACCCGGCGGCAATAAGTGCGGCCTTGCAAACTTCCATCAGATTCGCGCGAGTAGTATCACCGATTTTTTTGGTTGCCATAACTTTTCTCCTTTTTTTATTTTCTAATTAATTTTACCATAAAATTTAATTTCTGTCAAGTTTTAATTTAGACGTTCTACGTCTAAAGAGAAAAAAGGGAGTTTTATCTCCCTTTTATTTTACTTTCTCCACCCTCTCGGCAATTTTTCCATCTTTTTGTGTTGACGGCAACAATAGACAAAAATTTTATACTCAATCATTACATCTTCAAGACCCGTATGGGATTCAATAAAATCCTCGGCGTTGGTAATGTAACGATATAAAATTTCGGCCGTTGCGCGGGGACGGTTTGCGCTTCTCATATATCCGTTTGCGCGTGCCCATTCGATATATGTTTTTTGTTTACAAATGGTATCCTCGGCCATTGAGAGAGTATCCCATACCGGGACGCCATAAGGAAGAAAGAACCGATGTCTGGAAGAAGTAATATATCGTTCCGTAGTGTTGCAGGCGCGGACATCGAAGCGGGCATTATGCGCGATAATCGCTTGGACGTTGTACTTTTCGCACAGCTCCGCAATCACTTTGCGCGCCGTGTTCCAGCGCACCATGCGGCGAGAGCCCTCGGCAAGCTGGGCGCGGTAGTTAGGAATCTTCTCGGCGTAGTATGCCGTGGTCATGAGGTCAGCGCACATCACGAAAGTTTCATAAATAACGAAGGAGAAGCTCTCATACACGTTGCCAGCCTTGTCATGGATGGCCCCGCCAATATCGTATACGATGGGGTCATCGAGGGAGTTTGCCGTTTCCGTGTCGATGGTCAGATAATACTTGCGGCGATGGTCGATTTTTTGGGTCATTTTTTTGTTTTCCTTTCATTTACTATATAGAGTATAAACGATTTTTTGAAAATTGTCAATACGTATATTTAGACGTTTTACGTCTAAATAGATAAAAACTTATCCCCTTAAATTGACGCTCTGACCGTAGTCTTTTCTGGCGCTTAACATAGTCTATGGGCTTCGACTATGAGAAGTGGCCCACCCAGTGAGCGCCCATTTAAGGGGATAAGTAAAATTACTATTATAAAATATTATTAACTTTTAAGAAATTACTTGCTAAGGTGGAATTCCACTAAATTTTTGTACCGGGTTCATTATTTTTATTTACTCCTCTTCAACTCTTATATCTTTAATATCGGTAACGGTACAAATTTCTTTATAAAATAAACCCGTACCGCAATTATGGCAAATACCATATACCTCCCGCGCAATAGTGTTATTATCCTCTTG
>JAFZHO010000113.1 GCA_017554835.1 Clostridia bacterium | reverse complement strand
GAGGATTGTTATTTTTAAAATTCAAGGGAAAATAAAAAACAACCCCTCCGTCTTTTGCTACGCAAAATCCACCTCCCCTTACACAGTGGAGGCATTTTCGGGAGAAGCAAGCCCCTCCCTTACAAATTACGTTCAACTCCGTAGGGGCGGATTTTATATCCGCCCGCAGAAAGAATCCCCCAGCCCTCACTCCTCTCAGGCAGACCCCTTTAGGCAAGGGGGCCTTTCTATTTCATATCCGTCTGCCAAACCGCAAAGCAATGTCCTTTCAGTAGCAATTTATATATTTATTTGCTATTTGCAGCTAAAAATGATAAAATATAGATAGAATTATATTGGGAGGTGTTTCGTTTTTGAAAAAGATTGCGTTATTATTGATACTTGCGATTATTTCGGGAGTTTTATTCGGGTGTGATGGTATGGATATTGAGGACCCTATGCTTGAAAACTCTATTTTTTCTGATAATCCCACCGAGGAAAACTCCAATATTATAAAAAAACTTATTCTTCCTTATAACAAAAACAATACCTTAAATCCCATTCTTGTTACCGATAATCTGAATAGCCAGATGCTTCGGCTTGTTTTTGACTGTCTTGTGGAGTATGACAAAAACTATAAGCCCATTTTAAATCTTGCAAACGGGTATGAGGTTTCGGGGAATAAATATACTTTTCATATAGATACTTCAAAAACCTTTCATAGCGGCGAGGCACTTTCCGCCTATGATATCGAATATTCTTTTAATATGGCAAAAAGAAATACCGATTCATTATATAACAAAAATTTCTCAAAGATAAAAAGCTTTGGCGCTATTTCCGATAATAGATTTCAGGTTACCTTCTATGATAACTATCCCGAATGCTTTAATCTTTTGAATATTCCCGTTATAAAAAGAAATTCTTCGGTAAAGGATTTTGTTCCCAACGGAACGGGAAAATATAAGCTGATAAGAGAAGGTGGCAGAGATTATCTCAAGGCCGTTTTTGAAAAAGCAAATATAAAAGAAATTAGTCTTTTCACCCCGAAAAATAACGAAACCTATGAGAGCTGTTTTGAAACGGGGATAATTAACGTTATGTATTCCGATATGGGAAAAACCGAGGATATGGGCATAGGTGGAAGCTACTTTATAAAAGAATATACTCAGAATAAACTGACTTATCTTGAGTTTAATAGCAGCAATATTCTCTTGCAGGATAAAAATCTTCGAAAAGCCATAAGCATCTCCTGCGACAGAAACTATTTCAGAACGAACCTTCTTCTTTCCCATGGAGAAAACGCTTATAGTCCTTTTAACCCCACCTGGTATAAATACGAGGAAGCAGAAATAACTGAGGAAAGCTACGATATATCAAAAAGCGCGTTTATTCTTACGGAAAACGGTTATCAGCTTCGAGAGGGGAATTTCTATAAAGGGGAAACTAAATTATCTTTCCGACTTCTTGTTAACTCTGATAACAGTATAAAACGCTCTATCGCAGAAAAAATCAAAGTTGATTTTGCTATTCTTGGAATAGAGATAATAGTTGATGAAAGACCCTACGATATATATAGAGGAATGCTTCAGAGCAGAAATTTTGATATAGCACTTTGCGAAACTTCTATTTCTGCGGATATGGATATAAAAGATTTAATCGACGGAAATAAAAACTACGGCGGAGTCTATTCCGAAGAGGTTATAAACGCCTATAATGATTTTTCTGAGGGCAAGGCGGACCTGAAAGGATTTTTAACTGCCTTTGAGGATAATATGCCCAAGGTGCCGTTATTTTTCAGAAATGGCGGAATGTTTATAAACGGCAGAATAAAAGGAGAAATCTCTCCAACGCCGATGAACTGTTTTTACGAATTTGAAAATTGGAGTTTTAAGTAATATGACGAGAATACTTCATACAGGGGATTTGCATCTTGGGGGCGTTTCTGAAAAAAACGTTTCTGAGAAATGTTTTGAAAATATTTGCCTTTATGCAAAAGAGAATAAGGTTTCTTACGTTCTTTTATGCGGAGATAATTTCGAAAAAGAATATATAACCTCAAAAACTCTGGAAGGTTTTATAAATTCAATAAAAAAAGCTGAGGATACAAAATTTATTATAATCGCGGGAAACCACGATTATATGAGTGCGCAAAAAAATCCGTATAGCAATATGGAACTTCCCGAAAACGTTTATCTTATGTCAAGCGAAAAGATAGAAAAAATCTCTTTTGATGAGGTGGATTTTTATGGGATTTCCTATGGGGATAATACTCCCGGGATTTCGCCTTTTTCTGATTTTTGCGTAGAAAATGATGAGAAACTTAATATTGCTCTTTTCCACGGAGATGCTTTTTCTGATACGCCTTATATGAATATTTCAAGGGAAGAAATGCGAAAAAGTCTTCTTGATTATGTTGCTATGGGGCATATACATAAAGGAACAGAAGTTGAAAGAGAGGGCAAAACTTATTATTCTTATTGCGGCTGCCCTCAGGGAAGGGGCTTTGACGAAACCGGAACGAAATCTTTTATAGTTGCCGATTTTGAAAAAGGACTTCCACCGAAATTTATGAGAGTAAGGTCCTCTTTATTTAATTACGAAATTATAAATATTGATATTTCCAATATAAATTCGACCCTCGACCTTGAAAACCTGGTTGGTGATGAGATTTCAAAATACGATTCTTCCGACGTTATAAGAATATATATTAAAGGCGCTCTTTGCGAGGGCGTTAAAATCTCCGTTATAAAAGATATTTTCAAAAACTGCGAGATAATAGATAACACAACAATTCTCTCCGAAAACAAAATAAAATTCGATGATAAAAGTATTATGGGGATTTATTTCAGAATACTTGAAGAAATGAAATCAGAGGAGAATGCTCCTTTGGAGATAATTGAAAAAGCAGAGAAAATGGGATATTTCGCATTTTCCGATGAGGAGGATATATCATGGTTATAAAAAAATGCTATATTGAATCCTTCGGTTGCTTTAAAAATCAGACCTTTGATTTTTCTGATGGAATAAATATTATATACGGCGAGAACGAAAAAGGTAAAAGCACTATTGCGGCTTTTATCAGATTTGTGCTATTCGGATTTTCTAAAAAGCAGGAGAGGGATAGATATTTCCCTCTTGACGTATCTTTTG
>JAFZHO010000112.1 GCA_017554835.1 Clostridia bacterium | reverse complement strand
TTATAAATTCTTGCTTGCATTTCTTCCCATTTTTCACGAACTCTATCATAAACCTCGTCAGGAATATCAGGAGTTCCGCCCTTCTGAGTAGGAAGAAGCATATCCCCCGCAACTTTCGGATCGGTACAAGCAGTATCGTTTCTCCATTTTTCTCTTTCTTCTTTGTTTCGAAGATTTGGAATATCTAAAGAAACACCGCCCTCCAAAATCGAACGATAAGCAAACAGTCCGGGTAAGAACATATCAAGAGCTTCGTAAACGTCGATAGTATCGGTATTCGGGTTTCCTCTTAGCTTTTCGATAAAGTTCCAGATGCAGTAGAAGTCTGAACCATGGTGACCGAATTTACGGCTTGTTTCTTCCATTTCTCTTTTAGGAATATAATGCTCAACTATCATATTATCATAGTCGGCAAGTTCTTCGGTATACTGAAGATGAACTTTTGTAACTCTATCAAGTCCGGGGATATCACGGTCGCATTCTACTCTTCCCTTTGAACCATACATACTGAACCAATAAGAATCAATATATAACCCGCCGCCGTGAATACTTTTAACCACGCCCCCGTTTTCAAGGGTAACCATTTCAATACCCCAGGCAGCGTTTTTTGAGCCGACTCTTCTGCAACTATCGTTTCTGTTTGATTCAAATCCCGTTACCTTAACGGGGCGAAGTCCCGTCATATGAATAATAGGTCCAAGTGAATGAGTGCAGTAGTTGGTTGCATACTGGTTATTTCTCCAATGGTCTTTGTCGCCGTAGGTAATTCTCGGCCAGATTGGTTCGCCGTTATGAATATATTCGCATTCAGCGTATTCAAATTCGCCAAGTTTGCCTTCTTCAAAAAGGCGTTTCATTTCGTATGGTGCAGGCATATAGCAGTAATTCTCTGCGTAGCAATAGGTCATACCTGTTTCCTCTATTGTTTCAACAAGCTCAACCGCCTCTTTCATATTCTGAACGGGAAGAACCTCAGAGAAAACGTGCTTTCCTGCTTTCATTGCTTTTATAGCAAATGGAGCATGCTCGTTTGCATAGTTTGCAAGAACGACTGCATCCATATCGTGCTTTAGAAACTCGTCGTAATCTTTATAGAAAGTAATATCAAATCCCTCAGCGCCTTTTTTCTGCGCCTCGATAACTTCGTCAAGTTTATCGCATATTGCAACTACCTCAGCATGGTCAACAAGTTTGCAATAGTTAATCATACTTGTTCCTCTATATCCACCGATAACGCCGATCTTAATTTTTTTCATAATAAAACCTCCAATATTTTATATGAATATCTCTATACACCCATTATACTCTCATAAATCATTTTTGCAATAGATATAATAAAAAAGTCCTTGAAAATCAAGGACTTTTTGTCTTTATTCGTGATGAGTTTTTTCAACCCACTGTTTATAAATTCTTGCTTGCATTTCTTCCCATTTTTCACGAACTCTATCATAAACCTCGTCAGGAATATCAGGAGTTCCGCCCTTCTGAGTAGGAAGAAGCATATCCCCCGCAACTTTCGGATCGGTACAAGCAGTATCGTTT
>JAFZHO010000111.1 GCA_017554835.1 Clostridia bacterium | reverse complement strand
TTTTTATAATTTCGGGGTTGATTATTTCCAGCATTTCTTCATCTGCATCGATTACGATAATCTGCCTCAAAATACCTATCTGAGGAGCGGCAAGACCAAGTCCGTCAGCAGCTTTAACAGTATCTATCATATCATCAAGAATCATAGCAAGTTTATCATCAAATTTTTCTACTTTTCTGCATTTTTTTCTTAAAATGCTTTCTTCATCTCTTTTAACAATTTCTCTTATCGCCATTTTTTTACACCTCAATAAAGAATATTTGGATTTATATCCAGGGATAGATTGATATTTTTAAATAATTTATTAGTCATAAATTCATTAACGGATAATTTTAGTGCTTTTCTTATATTTTTATCCATCTTGCATTTTATAATTATATTACATCTGAAATTATTATTCATTCTATAAATTCCCGCATTATTGGGACCAATAATCTGATATTCACAGTCGGAAATATTCTTATCTATTACATTTTTAAGATATTTTTTGAAAAACGTAGCACTTTCAATAAGACCTTTTTCCATATTTGACGTGAACATTATCTGAATCACGTCATTAAAAGGCGGATATTTCATCATTTCACGAAATTTTATCTCATCATCATAGAAAGAATCATAATCTTGCATAGATGCGAGTTTCAAAACGTCGTTATTCGGGGTAAAGGTCTGAATAACTGCTCTGCCCTTTTCATCTCCTCTGCCCGATCTGCCAACGACCTGAGTAAGAAGTGAAAAAGTCCTTTCTCTCGCTTTATAATCTTCCATATAAAGACTCTGATCCGCAGAAATTACGCCAACCAATGTTACGTCAGGGAAATTAAGACCTTTTGCCACCATTTGAGTTCCAAGAAGAACGTTATATTTCTTGTTTTTAAAATCTGATAGCATTTTATCGTTTGTATTTTTTCCGGAAGAGGTATCCGCATCCATTCGAAGAACCTTTGCCTCGGGGATGAGTTCATTCAGACTTTCTTCAACTTTCTGAATTCCTATTCCGTTATTTTCAATCATTTCACTGCCGCAGTTTTTGCAGGAAACAGTATCTTCAACGCTGAACCCGCAGTAATGACACATATATCTTTTATTCTTTGAATGATAAGTAAGAGATATACTGCAATTATCGCACTGCAAAGGTTCTCCGCAGTTTTTGCAAGTTAGAGAAGTATAATATCCTCTTCTGTTCAGAAGAAGAATACTTTGCTTATCATTTTTTATATTTTCTTTTATTCCATCAATAAGATGTGAACTGAAAACAGGAATCGCCTCTTTATCGTTGATTTCCTTTTTCATATCAATTATCTCAACGTCAGGCAAAGCTTTTTCGTTGAATCTTGATTCAAGTTTGGAATAATAATATTTGCCCTCTTTGGCGTTATACATTGATTCAACGCTTGGAGTCGCAGATAATAGCAAAACCATTGATTTATTCAAAGTGCATCTATATTTTGCTATTTCTTTGGCATTATATTTTGGAGAAGAGTCTGACTTATAGGTTTGCTCGTGTTCTTCATCTATAACGATTAAATCAACCTTATCAAAAGGAGCAAAAATACAGCTTCTTGTTCCAACTGCGATTTTAGTTTTTCCTTCTTTTATTTTCTTCCATTCATCAAGCTGCTGACCGAGACCAAGCCCACTATGAAGAACGGAAACCAAGTCTCCATATCTATAATAAAAGGTATTAAGCAGTTGAGACGTCAAGGCAATTTCGGGAATAAGGATGATAGAATTTTTCCCTTCGGAAAGCATTTTGTCCACCATTTTCATATAAATATGGGTTTTTCCGCTTCCCGTTACTCCGTTAACAAGATAAACAGATGGCTCTTTCTTATCATAAACCGATAAAATATCGTCATATACCTTTTTTTGAAAATAGTTCAGCACAATAGGATTTTTTTCGAAATCGATTTTCTTTGTTTTATATTCATAAGGAGCTCTATAAATATCAACGTCATAATATTCAATAACTCCGCTTTTTTTAAGAGAATTGATGGTCTGATGGGTAACTCCCGTATAATATTCTATATCCTTTTTGGACATATCGCCGTTGTCTTTCAAAAAAGAAATGATTTTTTCATAATTTTTTGACCTGCGGCAGATAGTGGAAATATAAACCTCATCATCAGAAGAAAGTTTTACCATGGTCTTTTTTGCATCGCGAACATTATTTTTATAAGACATTTCAACACTGAGATAATTATTTTCAACAAGGAAGTTCAGACGCTTTTTAATATTCGGGTCGGAAAACTTTTCTTTTATCATTTCAAAAGAAACGGTTTTATTTTTTGAGATATATTCGAGAATTTCCTTATATTTATCTTCGGCTGAATCTATTTCGCCATTTACGGAATATAACTCTGAGAAGGAAATATTAAGTCCTGATGGCAAAACGGTTTTTATGCAGTCATATAAGGTGCAAAAGCATCTCTCTTTCATAAAGAGGCATATTTTCATCATCTCATCTGAAATATGCACCTCTTTATCAAGAATTGAAAAAATGCTTTTGAATTTTTTGGGTTCAAGTTTATTATCCCTGAAAATTTCAACGACAATTCCTCTTGATTTTTTATTTCCTTTACCAAAGGGCACTACAACCCTCATATTTTCTCTCAAATTTTCTGAAAAGCTTTCGGGGATTCTGTATGTATATAGTTTATCAACGGGCAGAATAACAGATTCAACCGCGATTTTTGCATATAAACTCATAAAACCTTCCCCCTCTTTGCCTTAATAAAAAATAAATCCGAAAAATCAGAATTATATGATTTTTCGGATGTTTAATTATTCTTTTACTGAAAATTTGTTTTCAGAAAATTCATTTATTGCAAGTTTAACAGGTTTTTCAATAAAATATTTCTCGTTAACATCCAATTTCATAAGATTATCGGCGTTTTCAAGTTTTCTTTCATTCTGTTCAACTATTTCTCTGGCTCTTTTTGCAACAGCGATAACAAGAGCGTATCTGCTGTTTGTTTTTGAAGCAAGTTCAGGAACTGCAGGATATAACATAATTAAAACTCCTTTTCAATATAATTTTTCATATTTGAATATTTATTTTTTTCTGACGAAATAATGCTTATAATATTATTTGCTGCATTATCAACGTCATCGTTAATAACAACATAATCATATTGATTAATATATTTTATCTCTTTTTTTGCCGTTTCTATACGGTTTTTAATAATTTCGGGTGGTTCAGTATTTCTTCCGGTAAGTCTTTTTTCAATATCCGAAAATTTTGGCGGAATAATAAAAATCAAAACTGCATCGGGAAATTTCTCTTTTATCTGAAGTGCACCTTGAATCTCTATCTCAAGGATAACGTCAATTCCCTCGTTAAGTTTATCAACAACGGCTTTTTTCGGCGTACCATAATAATTATCACAGTATTTAGCGTATTCAAGCATTCCGTCGTTATCTATTTCTTTTTCGAATGCTTCTTTTGTTAAAAAGAAATAATTAACTCCGTCTTTTTCGCCCTCGCGCATATATCTCGTCGTTGCAGAAACGGAATAATGAAGGTTTGAGGTTTTTTTAAAAAGAGAAGAAATAACCGTTCCCTTTCCGGCACCGGATGGCCCGGAAATAACAAGCAAAAGACCTTTATTCTTCATCTATATCGTCCTCATCAATATCATCGTTTAATCTATTGGCAACTGTTTCCGGTTGAACTGCAGATAAAATAACGTGGTCGCTATCAGTAACTATTACCGCTCTCGTTCTTCTGCCGTAGGTAGCATCAACGAGCATTCCTCTATCCTTTGCCTCCTGGATGATTCTTTTTATGGGCGCTGATTCAGGACTTATGATGGTTATTATTCTATTGGCAGAAACCATATTTCCAAATCCTATATTTATCAATTTCATATTTTAACACCTCTGTTACTCTATGTTTTGAATCTGTTCTCTTATTTTTTCAAGAAGAGTCTTAACGTCAACAACGATTCTCGAAATATCAATATTAGAGGATTTTGAGCCGATTGTATTAATCTCTCTATTCATCTCCTGAAGCAAGAAATCAAGTTTTCTTCCTACGGGGATTTCTTCTTTTATAATTGATTTAAACTGGGAAATATGACTTCTTAGTCTGACAAGCTCCTCATCAACTGCTACTTTATCAGAGAAAATTGCAACCTCGGCTAAGATTCTGTTTTCATCAATGGTGGAATCCTTTAAAAATTCTGCCATCTTCTCAAACTGCTTATTTCTATAAATCTCAATACTCTCTTTTTCAAGTGGTTCAAGAGTATCAACGAGACTTGTCAACTGGTCTGCCTTTTCGTTAAGGTCGTTAAATAATTTTTCGCCC
>JAFZHO010000110.1 GCA_017554835.1 Clostridia bacterium | reverse complement strand
GTGACGTTATCGCGATCGACGCGGGCGATTCGATCTCCGCAGACATGAGACTTATCGAATCAAGCTCACCTGCACTTATAGGATGGTGTCCTTTTAATGAAACGACATGGTATGATGAAAGAAACTTAGAGTTCAGACTTATAGAAAGCGTATATAAAATAACTAAACTTTATGATAAAACACGCCCCTGTATCGATACAAGTGGTTGGTATCATATCAACAAAAAAGAAATTCACGACGTACACGATTACGAGCAGGATACAGCAAAATTCGCCGAAAATTATTCCTATATTAATGAAGGAAAAGTGAAAAAAGGCAGCACTCAACCATATTTTGGTGAGCCGATTTATGTAAGCGAATATGGTGGCATAAAATGGGCACCAAAGGTAGATACCGGCTGGGGATATGGAAACGCTCCAAAAACACTTGAGGAATTTATAGAAAGATATTGCACTCTTGCTGATATTCTAATCTCAAATCCATATATTTTAGGGCTTTGCTATACTCAGCTTTACGACGTTGAGCAAGAGCAAAACGGACTTTATTATTATGACAGAACTTTTAAATTTGATGATGAAACTATGGCGAAACTTAAATCAGCCATGAGAAAACAAGCAGAAATAGAAAAATAAATTATAACACCCGAACCGATAAACTCGGCTCGGGTGTTGTTTTATTGCCTGTTAATAGAAATATTATTTATTTTCGCTATTTATAAAGTTATATGGAACTCCCTGATATACAAAGTAGTTAAGCCAGTTTGAGAATAAAAGGTTTGCGTGAGCGCGCCATTTTGCGATTGGCTTTGCTTTTGGGTCATCGTTTGGGAAATAGTTATAAGGCATTTTTATATCAAGACCTTTATCAACGTCTCTGAAATATTCTTTTGCAAGAGTATCGTTATCATATTCGCTATGCCCCGTAACAAAAATCTGACGACCGTCTTTTGAAGCAACCAGATATACTCCTGCCATATCGGAGTAGGCGAGTATATCAAGATTTTTGCAGTTTTTGATATCGTCGGATTTTACTTTTGTGTGTCTTGAATGAGGAGCCCAGAATTCCTCGTTGAAACCTCTTGTCAGGTTATGGTTTTTCTTAGTCAGTTTATGTCTGAAAACGCCAAACATCTTTTCTGACAAAGGGTATTTTTTTATGCCATAATGATAGTATAACCCAACCTGAGCACCCCAACAGATATGGAAGGTCGAATATACGTTTGTTTTTGACCATTCGAGAATTTCCTTTAATTCATCGTAGTAATCAACGTCCTCAAACTCCATCTGCTCAACGGGAGCTCCCGTGATAATCATACCATCAAAGCGTTTATTCTTGATTTCATCAAAGGTGCAGTAGTATTTGAGAAGATATTCCTTTGGAGTATTCTTGCTTTCGTAGGTTGCCATCTGCATAAGTTCGATATCAACCTGTAAAGGTGTATTACTTAACAGGCGGAGGAGTTGTGTTTCCGTCTCCATTTTAGTAGGCATAAGGTTGAGAATGAGTATTTTTATAGGACGGATATCCTGCTTAACGGCTCTATTTTCCGACATAACAAAAATATTCTCTTTTTCGAGTATTTTTTTAGCGGGTAGAGTATCGGGAATTTTTATAGGCATTAAATTCACCTCTTTGAGAATTTTTAGATTATTATATCACTTAAAATGATATATTTCAACCTTTACAAAGTCAGAAAAATATTGTAAAATCATTTTCGGAATATAATTTTGGGGATAAAAATATGTTTAACGAAAAATTACTTAAATTATCAGAAAAAATCGAAATGGAAATAAGACCCGTTTTCGAAACCTATGAAAAAATCGCTTTCAATAATCAAATAAAGGTTTTGAAAGCTTTTAAAGAATGCAAAATCTCAGATATTCATTTTAATTCTACGTCGGGATATGGCTATGATGATATCGGCCGTGACGTTATTGATGAAGTTTTTGCAAAAGCATTTGGTGCCGAGGACTGTCTTGTTCGCCATAATATTATTTCAGGAACCCATGCTCTTGCAACTGCGCTTTTCGGGGTTTTAAGGCCATCGGATATTATGCTGTCCGTAACGGGAAAACCTTATGATACTCTTGAAGAGGTTATCGGAATTCGCGGCGAGGACGGAAACGGCTCTTTAAAAGATTATGGCATCAAATACCATCAGATAGATTTAGTTAACGGCGAAATCGATTATAACGCCATTAAAAAATATCTTCAGGAAAACAAGGTCAAAATGGTTTTTATTCAGCGCTCAAAGGGGTATCTTGATAGACCTTCGCTTTGTATTGATGAGATTAAAAAGATTTCTGATTTCGTCAAAGAAATTCAAAAAGACGTTATCGTTATGGTTGATAACTGCTATGGAGAAGTCGTAGAGGAAAAAGAACCTACTCAGGTTGGCGTTGATATTATGGCGGGTTCTCTTATAAAAAATCCCGGTGGTGGAATGGCAGAAACAGGGGGGTATATAGCAGGTAGAAAAGATTTAATTACCCTTTGCGCCTATCGACTTACCAGCCCTGGAATCGGAAAAGAAGTTGGTGCAACCTTAAATCAGAATAAAAGCATTGTAAAGGGATTATTCTTTGCACCTCATATAGTAAAGGAAGCTATAAAAACCGCAATTTTCGCAGCGGCATTATACGAGAATTTGGGATTTATCGTTGAACCAAGATTTGATTCAAAAAGAACGGATATAATTTCTTCTATAAGATTTAATGATAAAGATAAGCTTATTGCTTTTTGTCAGGGAATTCAGATGGGGTCTCCTGTTGATTCCCACGTTTTGCCTGAACCCTGGGCAATGCCGGGATATAGTGATGAGGTTATTATGGCGGCGGGGACTTTCGTTCAAGGGGCTTCTATCGAGCTTTCCGCTGATGCACCTATAAAAGAACCTTATCTTGCGTATTTGCAGGGTGGATTAACCTTCGAAAGCGGAAAGTTTGGTATTCTGTCTTCTTGTCAGAATCTTATTGATAAGGAATTAATCAATTTATAAGTTGATTTTATGGTTATAATATTGTATAATATTAGAAAAAAGAAAGGCGTGAATATAATATGAATTTAACTCCTGAATTAGCGACTTATGTTTCATATGGACTTATTGCTCTTATGTTTGTTGGTTTTTATTTTATTGCTATAAGACCAAGCAAAAAAAGAGAAAAAGAAACTGCTAAAATGAGAAACGAACTTGATATCGGTGATAGCATTACTACTATCGGCGGAATCGTTGCAAGAGTAGTTCAGGTTAAAGATGATGATTTAATCATTGAAACTGCTATCAATACCCGTATGAGAATCAAACGTTGGGCAGTTCAGAGCTGCGATACTTTGAAGGACGAATAATCCGAATAATTTTACCACCTTATGAATATTATTTTATGAGGTGGTTTTATTATGTCTTTTTTGAAAAAATATAAATCTTCTTTCGTGAAATATAGTGTTTTTTATTTTGTTTCTGTTACTACTTATTTTTTGAGTTTTTTTGTTTTTAATCTGATATTATCTTTAATTTGCAAAAATTCCAACCTTGCAGAGAATATTATAAATATTCTTTGCTACTTCTTTATGGGAATTTCGGGTTTTGTTTGCGGATATTTTGCAGGTATTCTTTTTAAGAAAAAAGGTATTATAGTCAGCATTATAATAAATATTTTGCTATTTTTGATTAAATATTGTTTTTCGACTTTTATTCTTGATAGAAGTGCCTTTTTGCCCAATTTTTATATAGTAATTTTAATAGATTTTATCTCTGTTTTTATAGGATGCGTTATGGCGATAAATAAAAAACCAAAAAAATACTATTAAAAGTTGAAATTCCTGAAATGATGTGATAAAATATATACATAAATATATTTTACGGAGGATTTATCATGAAACATACAAAAACTCTAAACACTAAAACTCTAAAAGAAACTGCTTGCAAAGGTGGATGCGGCGAGTGCCAGACTTCTTGTCAGTCTGCTTGCAAAACTTCTTGCACAGTAGCTAACCAGGAATGCGAAAACGAAAACAATAAATAAGTTTTAGTAATTATGCCACTGCATTTTTATGTGGTGGCCTTATTTTTTGAAAAAAGGGATTAAAAATGATACATAAATATAAACTAAACGGATATAATATTGCCCTTGATATAAATTCGGGATGCGTTCACGTTCTTGATGATATTTCATATGATATCCTGGATTATATAGACGGCAATATGGAAAAAGAATGTCCTTGTGATATTATAGAAAAATTATCAGAAAAATATAATAAAGAAGAGATTGTTTCTTGTTATAACGAGCTTTATGAATTATATGAAGAAGATATGCTTTTTGCTGATGATGATTTTCTCAAAAACGCCGCAGAAAAACTAAAAGAATATTCACCGATTAAGGCCATGTGTCTTCATATTGCTCACGACTGCAACCTCAGATGCGAATATTGCTTTGCATCAACGGGAGACTATGCAGCAGGCCATAGAAGCTTAATGTCTTATGAAGTCGGAAAAAAAGCTATTGATTTTCTGATCGAAAAATCAGGCAATAGAAGAAACCTTGAGGTTGACTTTTTCGGCGGAGAACCTCTTATGAATTTTGAGGTTGTTAAAAAGCTTGTTGAGTATGGTCGCCAAAGAGAAAAAGAATGCAATAAGAATTTTCGTTTCACTATAACAACAAACGGCGTTCTTTTAAGCGATGATAAAATTAAGTATATAAACGAAAATATGCATAATGTGGTTTTATCTCTTGACGGCAGAAAAGAAGTCAACGATAAAATGCGAAAAAGAGTTGACGGAACGGGAAGCTACGATTCCATAATCGAAAAATATAAGAATTTCGTATCTCAAAGAGGGGTAAAAGATTATTACGTGAGAGGAACTTTCACCAGAAATAATCTTGACTTTTCAAAAGACCTTATGCATATGGTTGACCTTGGATTTAAGCAGACCTCAATAGAGCCCGTAGTTGCAGATGAAAAAGAGAACTATGCAATAAGAGAAGAGGACCTACCCGTTATTTTCTCTGAGTATGAAAATCTTGCAAAAGAAATTATTGAAAAAAGAAAGAACGGTCAGTTCTTTAACTTCTTCCACTTTATGATAGATTTATCTCAGGGACCTTGCGTTATAAAACGACTTAAAGGTTGCGGAAGCGGTAATGAATACGTTGCAATTACTCCCGAGGGAGATATTTATCCTTGCCATCAGTTCGTTGGTATGGAAGAATATAAAATGGGCAGCGTTATGGACGGCAGCTTTGATAATGAAATCAAAGAAAAATTTGCAGCGGCAAATATTTTGAATAAGCCAAAATGTAAAGACTGTTTTGCAAAATTTTATTGCAGTGGTGGTTGCAACGCCAATAATATTTTATACGGCGGAGGAATCGATGACCCTTATGATATCTCTTGTCAGCTTGAAAAGAAGAGAATAGAATGCGCAATTATGATAAAAGCGGCATTGTCTGAATAATGTATCTTGTGGCTTTTTATAATTGAAGATACAATATATAGTTTGTTAACATAATATTTTAAAAATAGCAAGAAATTTATAATAAAATTCTTGCTATTTTTTTATATTTATTGTAGAATATTAAGGCGTCTAAAATTTTGATAAAAGGTGATTTATATAATGAATAATAAAAAAATCGGATTTATCGGAGAAGGTAATATGGCGGGAGCCATCATTAACGGAATTATAAAAAACGGCTCTAATCCTTGTGATATTAATGTTTTTGACGTTGATAAAAGCAAAATGGATTATTATAAATCAAATTCCTTCAATACATGCACTGATACGTCATCACTTGTTAACGAATCTGATATCGTTGTTTTTGCTGTTAAACCATTTCATCTTGAAGAGGTTTTAAACGAGATAAAACACTGTGATTTACATAACAAAATTTTTGTTTCTATAGTTGCCGGTATAAAAATGGATTTTATATCCTCAAAAACGGTAAAAGATTTGAAAATTATAAGAGTAATGCCAAATACTCCCATGCTGATTGGCGAGGGTGCAAGCGCACTTTGCAAAAATGATTTTGTTACCGATGAAGAGCTTAACGAAATTGTTGATATTTTTGCTTCTATGGGAGTTGCAAAAATTATTAAAGAAGATAAAATGAATGAGATGATTGCCGTATCAGGCAGTAGTCCTGCATATGTTTATCTATTTTTAAAAAGTATTATCGATGAGGGAGTTTCCATGGGGATTGACGAAAGCATTGTCAAGGAACTTGCAGTTCAGTCCTTTATCGGCAGTGCGAAAATGATTTTGGAAACTGATAAAACTCCAAAAGAGCTTATTGATATGGTAACTTCTCCGAGAGGAACAACTCTTGAAGCTATGAACGTTTTTTATCAGAATAATTTAGAAAAAATCATCTCTGACGCCATGAAGGCATGCACAAAAAGAGCAATAGAAATTTCCGAGGGCAAATAGTTTTGTAATATTTTTTTGAATTTCTCATATTATTTATCGAGGTGGACAAGAATATGAGAAAATTTCAGAATAGATTTGCTAACATCCGAATAGAAAAAACCTCTTTGCTTTTATGGATTTCCCTTTTGGTAGGATTTGTTTTGGGGAGCTTTTTCTATGGATTTTTCCTTGAAAACCATTTTATAACCGGGAATAAAAAATTATGGGATGTTTTTCTCATTCCTGTTTTAAATAAAGGAAACGCTATTAAATTCTTTGTTTTAAGAATTATACCGCTGCTTTTTTTCTTTATCCTTGGAACTTCATCTCTTGGATATCCATTTATTATTCTGGGCGTTTCCTTTCTTTCCTTTGAAAAGGGGATTATTCTTACGGGCTTATTTTCGGGATACGGATTTCAAGGTTTTTTACTTGGCTTATTTTGTCTTATACCTATGTATTCAGTTTATTTTCTGTTATTTTTAAGGATTTCCAGGGTTTCTTTTAGATTTTCCGTCTTTTTAAATACTCTTTTTGCAAACGGAAAAAGAATGAGGATAGAAGAAATAACCTTGCAGGATTATAAGATAAGATTTTTGCTTTTTATGGGGATATATTTGATTTTTTTATGTTTTGAGTATTTTGTTGCTCCTAATTTATTGGGGTTATTTATGTAGAGGGGATACTTTCAGAAAATGGAAAGAGAAATAATCAATTTCGAAAAATTTCTAAGAGAAAAAAGCATGTCGGATAGCACCGTTGCTTCATATATTACGGATTTGAAAAGCTTTTTCGATTATCTTAGTGATAAAAACATAAGTGATTGTAAAAACGTTTCTTCAAAGGAAATTGATACTTATATTAATAAGTTGATTAAAAGCGGAAAAGCAAATTCGTCAGTTCTGAGAAAACTTGCAACACTTAGGAAATTTTACGGGTTTTTATACGATAACGTAAAAATCCGCCATAATCCAATGGATAACGTTGCTTCAGTAAAAAGCAAGAAGAAAATACCAAGCGTTTTAACTTCAAAGGAGATTGATACTCTTCTTTCCCAGCCGGATATATCAAATTCTCGTGGAATAAGAGATAAAGCCATTTTAGAGCTTTTATACGCAACCGGAATCAAGGTTAGTGAGCTTATAAACTTATCAGTTTCAGACGTTAATAAATTTTATGGATATATCATCTTAAATTCGAAGGATGAAGGCAGAATTATACCTGTATATAAAAAGTGTCTCGACGTATTATATACTTATATAGATAATTGCAGAAAAGATTTTTTGGTAAGACCTGATGAAACGGCTTTGTTTTTAAATGCAACGGGAACAGGATTTACCAGGCAGGGAATCTGGAAAATCATAAAAAAATATGCGGAAACTGCAAAAATTGATAAGGATATAACGCCTCATACGTTAAGGCATTCATTTGCTCTTCATTTGCTTCAGAACGGAGCAGACGCAGGGGACGTAAGCGATATGATGGGAAATAGCGACGTTTCATCCGTAAGCGTTTATACCGAGCTTATCAAGAATAAGTATAAAGACGTTTATAAAAAATATCATCCAAAAGCATAAATTTTAGGTTTTTATTAATAAAATGTTCAATAATTTTTGATATAATAATAAAAATTATTTTAAAAAAGGAAGTTTAAGGAGAAAGTAATGGGATTATTCGGTTTTAATCAGAAAGATGGTCCGGGTATTTATAAGGATGCCCCTCAGAAAAATAGGTTTTTTAATTTCTTTGATATATTCTTCGTTAGAATATGGAAGGTTATAACTCTTAACGTTATTTATATTATATTTTGTATTCCTATTGTAACAATAGGGCCTGCGACTTGCGGACTTGCATATGTTTTGAGAAAATTTGCAAACGATGAACATGCAGAAGTTTTCTCGGATTTCTTTGATGCGTTCAAAAAGAATTTCAAGCAAGGACTTATAGTAGGGATTATTGAGATTTTGTTTGTTGCAGCGTTTTTCTATGCCCTTCAGTTTTATACAATTCCTGAAAATGTGGCAAATTTCCCGTGGTTTACATATGCCGTGCCTCTTCTTTATATTGGCGGCGGAATGTATCTTTTTATGAGATTTTATATGTATACGATTATAGTTACCTTTAAAGTAACTATAAAGCAGATTTATAAAAACTCATTCTTATTTGCCGTTATCGGCGTTGTTAGAAATTTGTTATTAACTATTTTAGCGTTTGTTTTAGTAGTAATGCCTCTTTCAGGACTTAATGGATTGACGTTGCCTATATATTTGGGTGCTATGGTTTTGATAATTCCTGCGTTTTTGGGATTTGTTATTTCTTATTCCACTTATCCGCTTTTGAAAAAATATATGGTTGACCCATATACCGAAAAGAAGGAAGAAGAAAACCTGGAAGAAAGTATTTTTTCAGATACAATAAAAAAATAATTATTTAATGTTTTAAAATCAAAAAACTGCGCATAATATAAACGACCTACTAAAAATTAAGGAGTTGATATTATGTCAGTAATAGATAAAATCGCATTAGCCGTTCTTGTAATAGGTGGTGTCAACTGGGGAAGCATAGGGCTTTTCCGATTCGATATAGTTGCATGGCTTTTTGGTGGTCAGGGTTCAATCATTGCAAGAATAGTTTATGCTCTTGTCGGACTTTCGGCTTTGTGGTGCATTTCATTGCTATTCAAGCCAACCGTGAGCATGGAAGAAGCAGAGGAAATGTCAAGGTCAAGAATGGATTAAAAATTTAAACACAAATGCAAGATAATTTTTGCATTTGTGTTTTTTTTGTGGTATTATATAAGGTGATAGGTTATATCCTGTCACTTTAAATTGTTTTATGAGGTGTCTTATGGAAAAGGTAAAAATAAGAGATGTTTTTATTGATAATGTAACACTTGAGGAAGCAGTAGAGAAAACAATAGAATTATCAAAAACTATGTCGGCAAATATAGTAATAACTCCAAACGCAGAAATTGCTCAGTTATGTCACGAAAACGAGAAACTGAAGGAAGTTGTTAATAGCGCGCAGTTAGTAGTTCCTGACGGAATTGGCGTTGTTATGGCTTCAAAAATCATTGGAAAACCCCTTAAAGAAAAGGTTGCAGGATACGAGGTTGCGAAGAACCTTTTCCCTCATCTTGAAAAGGAGAATTTGAGCGTATTTTTCTTTGGCTCTAAACCGGGCGTTGCTCAGACCGCTGCCGAGAACGTTTTGAAAGATTATCCCAACTTAAATATCTGCGGAATAAGAGACGGATATTTTAAGGACTCTGACGAAATAATAGCAGAAATCAACGAAAAAGAACCAAACGTATTGTTCGTTTGCCTTGGAGCACCAAAGCAGGAGTTCTTTATGTTTGATAATAAAGATAAAATCAAAGCAGGCGTTATGCTCGGCCTTGGTGGAAGTCTTGACGTTATGGCAGGAACAGTAAAAAGAGCACCCGACTTTTTCGTAAGATTTGGTCTTGAATGGTTCTATCGATTAATGAAAGAGCCAAAAAGAATCGGCAGAATGATGAAGCTTCCCAAATATTTATTTTCCATAATTTTTTATAAATTATCAAAAGGCAAAAACGCATAGGAGGAATACATAATGAAAGTAAGACTTATTGCCCATACTCCAAATCCTGAAAAAACCGTGGCAGCCGCTGCCAAACTTTGCTATGCAAAAACTGACGTTGATGGTATTTTCGAAAATCTGACTGAAGAAAAAACAGCATCTTTCGTTGAAATGCTTTCAGAAATTGGCCACGAGAGTCCAATTGAGCATGCAAGCTTTACCTTTGCCATCGAAGGAGTATCAAGAGCGCTTCTCGCTCAGATAACAAGGCATAGAATAGCTTCTTATAGCGTTCAGAGTCAGAGATACGTTAATAAAGAGAATTTTGAATATATTCTTCCACCCGAAATCGAAAAAGACGAAGAGGCAAAAGAAGAATATATAAAAGCGATGGATAACGCAAGAGATAGTTATATCAGACTTTCAAAAATTTTGAAAGAAAATCATAAAAAAGCTCTTATGGCAGAAGGTGAAGACGAAAAATCCGCAGAAAGAAAAGCAGAAAAACTTGCAATAGAGGATGCAAGATTCGTTTTGCCAAATTCCTGCGATACAAAAATGATAGTCACTATGAACGCAAGAAGTTTAATGAATTTCTTCGCTCATAGATGCTGCAACAGAGCTCAGTGGGAAATTAGAGAACTTGCATATGAGATGCTTAAACTATGTAAAAACGTTTCTCCGACGCTATTTAAAAACGCAGGACCAAAATGCGTTCACGGACCTTGTCCCGAGGGAAATATGACCTGCGGTAAAATGGTTGAAATGAGAGAAAAATATAAAAATATTTAGGAAGTGCTACGGTGGGAAAACTGATTGTAATCGATGGTCTTGATGCCAGCGGTAAAGAAACTCAGGTTAAACTGATATTCGAAAAACTAAAAAAAGAATATGATAAAGTGATTCGCCTTGATTTTCCGAATTATGATAAACCTTATTGTGAGCCGGTTAAAATGTATTTAAACGGTGAATTCGGCAAAAACCCGGATGATGTTAATGCTTATGCTGCGTCAACTTTTTTTGCAGTTGATAGATATGCTTCTTATATGTCTGAATGGAAGAAATATTATGATGAGGATTATATAATTATCTGCGACCGTTATGCATCTTCTAACCCTATTTATCAGCTGACGAAATTAAAAGAAGAGGAAAAGCAGGCATATCTTGATTGGGTTTATGATTTTGAGTTTGAAAAACTATCAATTCCAAAACCCGATATGGTCATTTTTATTGATATGCCGCCTGAATATTCTTTTAAATTAATTGAAAAAAGAGCAAAAGAAACTGACCATAACGTTGATATTCACGAGCAGAATAAGAATTTTCTTATTCAGTGCTATGAAAGCGCCCTTTACTGCGCAGACTACTATAAATGGGAAAAAATCAATACCATTAAAGATAACGAAATAATGTCAAGAGAAGAAATTTCTCAAATGATTTATGAGACAATAAAGAAAGGCATTTAGTAGTATATGGATAATTTCAGACCACTTTCTTTAGAAGATAAACCTTTGTTTGATAAATATATTAAAGTTTCGGATATTTCCTCAAATTTTTCTTCCTTTGGAACGATGTTTTCCTGGCGAAAGCAGTATCCCGTTTTGTTTTTAGAAAAGGATAATAATCTTATTTTGAAATATGATAGCGAAGAAAGTATTTATATTTTCCCTTTGGGAGAAAGAAATAAAGCGGCTATTGACTTTATTTTAAACTCAGAAGAGGACAAGCCCTTTGAAATTACAAATATTGAAGAAAAGGATAAAATCTTTCTCGAAGAAAATTATCCTGATAAATTTGAATTTTCAACTGATATGAATATCTGGGACTACGTTTATTCCTTTGAAAAATTATCAGAACTTAAAGGAAGAAAACTTTCCTCAAAGAGAAATCATATCAATAAATTTCTTTTGAAATATCC
This sequence comes from Clostridia bacterium, assembly GCA_017554835.1. Classification (GTDB taxonomy): domain Bacteria; phylum Bacillota; class Clostridia; order Oscillospirales; family RGIG7773; genus RGIG7773. The sequence goes on along the minus strand of JAFZHO010000110.1, from coordinate 3,857 downwards.
TGATTATAAATACGAAAAAATATCAGAGGAAAACATAGACGATTGCTATAAAATGAGTCTTGAATGGTGCAGATTAAACGATTGCGGAAGATCTGAATCACTAAAAAACGAGGCCTGCGCCGTTAAAGAATATTTCAAATACTATAAAGAACTAAATATGGTTGGTGGACTTATAAAAGCGGATGACAAGGTAATTGCCTTTACATTTGGCGAAGAACTGAATGATGATATGTTTGTAGTCCACGTTGAAAAAGCATTCTACGATATAGATGGTGCCTATCCTATTATTAATAGAGATTTCGTTAAGAACGAACTTTCTCGTTATAAATGGATAAATCGTGAAGAGGATATGGGTAGCGAAGGCCTTCGCAAAGCAAAAAACTCTTATTATCCTGATTTTATGATAAAAAAGTATACTGCTGTTTTAAAAAAAGAGGATAAATAATGGTAACAAAAAGCAGCTCATATTATAAAAAACAAGTGAGGGAAATGTGGGATAAAATATTCTCTCAGGATAGCGAAAAATTTCGGGATTTTTATTTTCGGAATAAATATTCTCATCATAATACTTTGATTTATGTTGAGGATGAAAAAGTTGTTTCCTCCTTGCAGAATCTTGATTATAATTTACTTTTCAATAATAAAAGCTATGCCGTTTCCTATATTTCCGGCGCTTGCACCTTTGAAGAATATAGAGGAAAAGGGTATGCAGGTTTGCTAATAAAAGAGGCGCTCAGAGAGGATTATAAAAACAATAAGGTTTTTTCTTCCCTTATTCCTGCATCAAAAGAACTTTTTGATTTTTATAAGAGATTTGGTTACGTAACGTCAGGTTATATGAAAAAGCATAGTTTTAATGCCGATAAAAACGGGTATTCTGATTTTGAGATTATAAAAGACTTTGAAACTTTTTACCATTTATATAACAAAAATATTCAGAATAAGTCTTTTTATCTCAACAAAAAGAACCTTGAAGATTATTTTGAATTTCTTAATATCGAAAAAGGAAAAATAATCTGTAAAGGTAAAAAACTTGCCATCGTTTTGCCTTTTGAAGATAAATATTTTGTTGAATTTTCACTTTTAGATGATGAAATTCTTATAAAAAATCTGGAAAAGGATTTTATTATTCCGAAATTTCAGTTTGATTCACCTTTTTCTATGATGAGAATAACGAACGTTAAGATTTTTCTTGATATGATTTTCGAAAATATTATAGAGAAGGTTCCCGTGAAAATTACTGATAGCATTATTTTTGAAAATAACTGCATTTTGATTAAAGAAAATAATGAAATCTTTTTTAAAGAAGATATAAAAACAGACGTTTTTGAAATAAGCGTTGAAAAATTACTTTCGGCTTTTTTAAACGGTGAAAAAATTATTGGATTTAATTTTTACGAAAGAAATAATATAAAAATGTTCATGATGATGAATTAGGAGGAAATTATGGTATATTTACTTCTTGAAAATGGATTTGAAGAGATTGAGGCGCTTTCCTGCGTTGATATTTTAAGGAGAGGAAAAATCGATATAAAAATTGCTTCCGATTCTGAGTATGTTTCAAGTAATAAAAATATCTGCGTAAAAAGAGACTGCTCTTATGACGATATAGACTTAGAAAAAATGGAAATGGTTATTCTTCCCGGGGGACTTCCAGGGGCAGATAATCTCAGAAATAACGAAAAAGTTCTAAAAACCTTGAAATATGCTTTTGATAATAATATATTTATAGGCGCTATATGCGCTGCACCTTATATTCTTGGCCAACTTTCTTATCTTGAAGGTAAAGAGGCAATTTGCTATCCGGGTTTTGAAAAAGAACTAAAAGGGGCAAAAATCTCCCATAAAAAAGTTATTCGTGATGGAAATATTATTACGGGAATGGGTATGGGTGTTTCTATTGAATTTGCTCTTGAACTTCTTGAATGCCTTAAAGGTAAAGAGGAAAGAGAAAAAATTTCAAAAAGCATAATGCTATAAAATTACGGAGATTATAATGACAGAAAAAAATATTCTTCGCAAAAAACTAAAAGAAAAAAGAAAAAGTATCAAAAACCTTGATACCGAAAAAAAGATTATTGAAAATCTAACTGGTTTTCTCAATGAAAAAAATCTTAAAAATATTCTTTGCTACGTTTCTCTTGAGGCAGAGATTGGAACAGAAGAAATACTTTATAATTCTGATTTTAATATTGCAGTTCCAAAGGTTTTGGGAGATTATATGGAGTTTTATGAGCTTTCGGAGCTTGAGGTCGGATATTTCGGTGTTCGTGAACCAAAAGGCGACGTTATAGTTAATAAAAATGATTACGACTGCTGCATTACTCCCGGGCTATCTTTTACGAAAAGCGGGGAGAGAATCGGTTACGGCAAGGGATATTATGATAAATATCTTATGGATTTTAAAAATCTGAAAATCGGATTATGCTATGATGAAATGTTGTCCGATTTTATTCCAACAGAGAAAAATGATATTAAAATGGACGTTATAATTACTGAGAAGGAAGTGATAATTCTTGGAGAAAAGATATAAAATTAAAGAAAACAATTTAAAAAGAGGATTATGGCTTCTTTTCTTCGTTATGGTTTTATTAACGGGAGTAAAGGTCGTTTTTAATATTTTTGATTTTGATTTGGGTGATAAAAAGAATCTTATTCTTATTCTGCTTCAGATTTTTTGTTTATACATACCTGCTCTTTTTTATACGAAAGTATATAGATTAAACAAAAAAGAGGTAATGAAAAGACGTCATTTCAAAATTAAGAACCTGCCTTTTATTGTTCTGTTTTCTATTGCGATTTCTCTGACTTCTGCAATACTAAACTCGTTATTATATTCCCTTGATATAACAAAAAGCTTTATAAAAACTGCATCTGCAACGGCGGATAGTTCCATATTTGGTATTCTTGCAATAGCAATAGTTCCTGCTTTTTTTGAGGAGTTTTTATTCAGAGGAGTATTCCAGAACGAAATGCAGAATAAAAAAACGTTGCACGTTATGGTTATTTCCGGCTTGATTTTTGCGATGTTTCATATATCTCTTGATAACTTTTTTGGACCTTTCCTTGCGGGTATGGGATATTCCTTCCTTGTTATTGTTTTTAACTCGATTTATCCTGCTATAATTGCGCATATCGTTAATAATCTATTCTTTATTTTTGCTGCTTTTATAGGCGAAAATATCTCAAATGCGGCAGGAGGAATTCTTTTTGATTTTCTTGCTGTTATATTATATCTTCTGATTATAATTGTAACCTTAAAAATGATAGAAAATATCATTTCCAACAATTCCAAAAAACTGAAAGGAAGAACAGAAAATGCCTTATCAGAATTTTTCTCAAGTTTTTCTTTTTGGATTATTGTTATAATAGCAGTAGGAACGGGCATTTATTTTGCCCTTTGACAGATAGAGAAATATAGAATAAACTATACTTAATACGGTAGAAAAGGAGTTTTTATTATGGCGAGAAAAAGAAAAGTCAGAAGACGTCTTAACGTAGATGCTATGGATTTACCTTCATGGGCAAAAAAAGCTTTAAAATCTTTTCAGTTTTCAGGTGAAGAAAGAAAAGAGTTTATGAAAATATTCAAATACTGGGTTTTTGTTATAGGCGTTTCTGTTGCACTTTCAACTCTGATTATAACTGCTGCAAATGATATTTTTGCGTTCGTTAAAGATACGTCAGAAAAAGAAATCGTTCTTGATACTACTGCCGAGTATAGAGAAGTAACAAAAAAATTAAAAGAAGAGGGCATTATAGATATGCCCTGGCTCTTTAACTTATATATCAAATCAAACGGTAACGAGGATAAAATAGTTGGCGGAACATATACTCTTTCTCCATCTATGGGATAT
>JAFZHO010000109.1 GCA_017554835.1 Clostridia bacterium | reverse complement strand
TATCGTGGTGCCGCACCTATTCAGTGGGCAGTTTTAAACGGCGATAAAAAAACAGGGATTACAACTATGTATATGGATAAAGGACTTGATACGGGCGATATAATTTTGCAGCAAGAATTATCTATAGGTGAAAACGAAACTTCCGAAGAACTTTTTGATAGAATGATGGTTCTCGGCGGAGAGGTTTTGATAAAAACCTTGGAACTTTTAGAAAAAAACCAGGCCCCAAGAACAAAGCAAAACGACGAAGAATCCTCGTATGCCTCACTTCTTGACAGAGAAATGGGCCACGTTGATTATAATAAATCCGCTTTTGAGGTGCATAATTTAATAAGAGGGCTTTATTCCTGGCCCTGCGCATATTCTTTACTAAATGGTAAAAGATTCAAAATATTGCGTTCAAAAATTATTGATAATATTAAAGGAACCCCGGGCGAAGTTATTTTCTCCGATAAGAAAAATGGTTTTGTTGTCTGTTGCGGTGATAATCGGGGAATCAGTATTGAAAGACTTCAATTTGATAGCAAAAAAGCAATGGATATAAACGATTTCTTCGTAGGAAATAGTATTTCAGTGGGGACTATATTAGACTAAAAGAGGTATTTTATATGTTTTTTGGACCATTTTTGTTTGATTATTGGTATTTTATTCTCGTTGTTCCTGCGCTTCTTTTTGCAGGATATTGCAGTGCAAACGTTAATAATACTTTTTCAAAATATTCAAAAATTCGTTCTTATTCAAATCTTACGGGTGCAGAAGTTGCTCAGAGAATTTTGAGTAATAACGGCATTTTTGACGTGAATATTGTTAAGGGCAGAGGAAAACTTACCGACCACTATGACCCGAGAAAGAGATTACTCGTTTTATCGGAAGCGGTTTTTGATAAAACGGACGTTGCAGCGCTTGGAGTTGCGGCTCACGAGGTTGGCCACGCCATTCAGCATAATACGGGATATTCTTTTTTGAAGCTCAGAAATTCCATTGTTGGAGTAACTAATTTCGCATCAAGAATTTCACCAATACTTCTGATTTTGGGACTATTTACCGGATATGGTATTTTAGTTGATATAGGAATTATTTTGTTTGGTGGCGCAGTTATTTTTCAACTTATAACTTTGCCCGTTGAATATGATGCAAGCAGAAGAGCTCTTTCAAATCTTGAGTCTTGCGGAATATTGCAAAACGATGAAATTTCATCATCTAAAAAAGTTCTTAACGCAGCGGCATTAACCTACGTTGCAGGGCTTTTAGTTGCAGTTGCAAGTTTTTTGAGAGTATTACTTATTTTCGGCGGTAGAAGAAATGACTAAAATAACAAAGGCACGTGAATCTGCCTATAAGATTCTTTTCAGGGTTTTTTCGGATAATGCATTTGTTAATTTATCCTCAAAAAACGAAATGGAAAAACTGGATAAAAAAGAAGACAGAGCACTTTGCCACGAAATAGTTTTCGGCGTTTTGCAAAATCTTTATTTTATAGATTTTGTTATTAAATGTTTTTCAAAAATAAGAATTAAAAAAATTTCGGTTAATGTTCTGACTATTTTGAGACTTAGTATTTATCAGATGTATTTTCTTGATAAAATTCCAAATAGCGCAGCAGTAAACGAGGGCGTTTTGCTTTCGAAAAAATATGCTTATAAATCATCTGGATTTATAAATGCCGTTTTGCGCGCAGTTGATGATAAAAACAAAGTTTTCGAAAAACTAAACTCTCTTTCTGAAAAAGAAAAACTATCTATAGAAAACTCCGTTCCCTTATGGATGATAGATATTTTTTATGATAGCTACGGCGGAGAACATGCCAAAAAAATATGTGAATCATTTTCTATACGAAAGAGAAATACTATTCGAATAAACTCACTTAAAAAATCCGATTTAGAATTATCTAAAGGGATTTTTGAACTTCCGTATTCTTCATTTTATGATATAAGCGATGATATTTCCGAAATAATTTCAAAAGGAGAATTTTACGTTCAGGGGTTATCATCTCAGATATGCGTTGACGTTTTATCTCCTTCGGAAAATGATAAAATACTTGACTGTTGCAGTGCTCCCGGAGGAAAAAGTTTTACTTCTGCTCAGTATATGAATAACTGTGGCGAAATTATAAGCTGCGATATTTATGACCATAAAATAAAACTTATCTCGGAAGGCGCAGAGAAACTTGGTATTTCAATTATAAATGCCGAAAAAAGAGATATGGCAGTTTTTCAGCAGGATTTTGTTGATAAGTTTGATAAAGTTATCTGCGATGTTCCTTGTTCGGGCTTTGGAATAATAAATAAGAAACCGGATATAATTTTTAAGAATAAGCAATCCGTTGAAGAAATCCAAGACTTGGCAGAAAAAATACTTGATAACTGTTCCGGCTATGTTAAAAACGGGGGAGAACTTGTTTTTTCAACCTGCACGCTTAATAAAGGGGAAAACGAGATGGCAGTTGAAAAATTTCTAAACGCCCATAAAGAGTTTAAAATTGCAGAAATAAAGAAATATAACTACGATAATTTTTTATATAATGATTTTGGATTAACAATTTTGCCTGATGAAATTTTTGATGGATTTTTTATTTCCAGAATGATTAAAGGATGAGAAAAATGCAAATAGATTTAAAATCTTTGACCTATACTGAACTTGAAAATTTTCTTAAAGATAATTTTAATTTTCCTAAATATAAAGCAAATCAGGTTTATAAATGGCTTTACAGAGGCGTTACCACCTTTGATGAAATGACGGATATCTCAAAAAAAGATCGAGAAAACTTGAAAGAAAAAGCATACATAAATATACTTGAAATTCAAAGAAAACTCGTTTCAAAAATAGATGGAACAACAAAATATCTATTTAAACTTTCAGACGGGGAATACGTAGAATCCGTCGTTATGAGATATAAGCACGGAAATTCTATATGTATTTCAACTCAGGTAGGGTGCAAGATGCGATGTGATTTTTGCGCATCTGCGCTGAACGGATTTATAAGAAATTTAACTTCTTCTGAAATAATCGACCAGATTATATTTGCTCAAAAAGATTTAGGCGAAAAAATAAGTAACGTCGTTTTAATGGGAATGGGAGAACCCCTTGATAATATGGAAAACGTTCTAAAATTTCTTGAGAACATTCATCATCCCGAAGGGCTTTGCATATCTCATAGGCATATTTCCTTATCAACCTGCGGACTCGTTGATAAAATTGATATGCTTTCCGATATGGATATGCAGTTGACTTTATCCGTTTCTCTTCACGCTCCAAATGATGAAATCAGAAATAAAATTATGCCTATTTCACTTAAATATCCTTATGAGGATTTAATGAAAAGTTGCAAAAATTATTTTAATAAAACAAAAAGACGTATATCCTTAGAGTATATTTTAATTGACGACTTGAATGATTCAAAAGAATGTGCTAAAATGCTATCGGACAGATTGCGTGGTTTTTCTTGCCACGTCAACTTAATTCCTGCAAATTCCGTTAAAGAAAAACCCCATCAGAAAAGCCCTATGCAAAAGGTAATGGAGTTTCAGGCGGAGCTAAAAAGAAATAATATCAACGCAACTGTAAGAAGAACCTTAGGTTCTGATATTAATGCATCTTGCGGTCAATTGAGAAATAAAGAGAAGCAAAACTAATTTTAACGAAGGGATGAAAAACCGATTTGAAGATAACAGGTAAAACAGATAAAGGAATTCAACGAAATACAAATCAAGATAATTTGTTATATAAAGAGCTTTTTGACGGTATATCCCTTACTATAGTATGCGATGGAATGGGCGGTGCAAAGGGAGGCCTTACTGCAAGCACAATTGCCGTCAACGAAATAAGCGGATATATAATAAAAAACTTCCATAAATCACTAAATGACAATGAGATAGAGAAACTTATTATCGATGCAGTAAATGCTTCGAATAAATGTATCTTCGAAAAAGCGAAAAATAATGAGTTTTTAAGCGGAATGGGAACTACTGCGGTATGTGCGCTTAATCTTCCTGATAAATCCTATATCGGAAGCGTCGGCGATAGCAGAGCGTATAAAATATCAGGTAATGATATAACGCAGATAACAAAAGACCATTCTTTTGTTCAGGAGATGGTTGATATGGGTCAACTGTCAGAAAACGAAGCAAAGGACCACCCTAAGAAAAATATTATAACAAGGGCCATAGGCGTTGAAGATGAAATAAAAACGGATTTCTTTATTGAGAAATTTGGTCCCGGTGATAAACTTATAATTTGTAGTGACGGACTTTCCAATATGGTCAGCGATAATAAAATCATGGAAATAGTTAACGAAGACTTTGATAATTGTTGCGATAATCTTATCATGGAAGCCAATAGTAACGGTGGCCTTGATAATATAACGATTACTGCCGTAATGTTCTAATCAGAGAGGAGCGGGATAGTTTTGGATAGATATATCGGAAAAATACTTAATAACAGATATGAAATAACAGATATAATAGGCGTAGGTGGAATGGCCGTTGTTTATAAAGCGAACGACAGACTCATTGGCCGCCCGGTCGCTGTTAAAATTCTTAAAGACGAATATATTAACGACGCTCAGTTCAAGAGAAGATTCTATAACGAATCACGTGCGATAGCTATGCTTTCTCACGTTAATATTGTTGACGTTTATGACGTTTGCCTTGAAGATAATATTCAGTATATCGTTATGGAGCTTGTTGACGGTATTACGTTAAAAGAATATATTTCTCACGAAAAGGTTTTATCCTGGAAAACTGCCGTTAACCTTGCGATGCAGATACTTAACGCGTTGAATCATGCTCACGAGCGTGGAATTATTCATAGAGATATAAAACCTCATAACATAATGCTATTAAAGGACGGAACAATCAAAGTAACCGATTTTGGAATTGCCAGAGTTGCAAGATTTGAAACTCAGACAATGTCTGATAAAACTATCGGTTCAGTTCATTATATCAGTCCAGAGCAGGCAAAAGGCGGCAAAATTGATGCAAAAGCAGATATTTATTCCGTTGGCGTTATGCTTTACGAAATGCTTACAGGTTCTCTTCCATTCACGGCAGAAAACCCTGTTTCTGTTGCTTTGATGCAGGTTCAGGAAAAACCAAAGAAATTGACTTTGCTTAATAAAAATATTCCTTTGGGTCTTGAACAGATTACGCTAAAAGCAATGGAAAAAGACGTTGAAAAAAGATATCAGAGCACTTCCTTGATGCTTGAAGATATGAATAAAATAATGCAAAACCCTGAATATACAATCGGTTATGATGCTGACGAGGCCGAACTTGATAGTAATCCTACTATCCATATGGAAAAAATCAAAGATGCGGACTTGAAGAAAGACGAAGAAGAGGAAAAAAGACCGTTTCCTGCAATTGCAGGAGTAATTTCTGCTCTTCTTGTTGTGTTGGTTCTTCTTGGAGTTTATGCACTTTTCAGCTCAGGAATTTTCGGAAAAACAACAACTAAAATGGTTACGGTTCCTGACCTTGTTGGCATTGAATTTGCCGAAGCGCAGGCGAATAATCCTAAGCTTAAACTTGTTAAATTCAGAGAGGTTGTTTCCGAAAAATACGAAGAGGGCGAGATCGTTTCTCAGGAGATTCCGTCAAGTTCTTCCGTAAAAGAGAATACTGAGATTAAAGTGGTTATAAGTATGGGCGCAGAATCAAAAACGGTTAAAATGCCCGATATTGTTAATATCAGTTTTAATAAAGCTATTGCATCTTTGCAGAATCTTGATATTCAGTTTTCTATAGAAGAGGAATTTTCAAACGATGTTCCAAAAGATTATATTATAAGAACAAATCCCGTTGCAGACGAGGATGTTGATACCGGAAATCCAGTTACTATTTATGTAAGTAAAGGACCTGAAGCGAAAAAAGTTAAGGTTCCTGATCTTATTGGTAAAGATAAGGAAACTGCTCAGAAGGATATTACTGCAGCAGGACTAAAAGTTGGAGACGTTTCAACCGACTATGACGAAACAAAAGCCGAGGGCGTTGTTTTAAGTCAGAGTATTGCAAAAGATACTGAGGTTGATGCAGAGACGGAAATAGATATTGTTGTTAACGAGAAAATTGATAATATTGGTCCTATTAAAGCAATCCGAGTTTATATCAAGGTTCCCGTTTCAGCAGGTGATGCAACCCCTGAAAAAGATCTTAAGGTCGTTATCAAATTAAACGACGTTGAAACCGTTACAAAAACTATCTCCTCATCTTTAAAAGATTTCACTTATGAAATGATGGCTTATTCAGGAGATACGATTTCGGTGTTTGTTGACGACGTATTGTTGTTAAATGACAAGGCGGATAATTGGACTACGCCTTTCGAAAATTGATTTATGACGGGGATTATTATTAAAGGCGTTGGTGGACGCTATATTGTTAAATGCGAAAATAAAATAAATGAATGCAGTGCTAAAGGGGTATTCCGCAAAAAAGGGATTACCCCTTTAGTTGGTGATTATGTAGAAATCGAAAACGATACTCTGATTACAAAAGTTTTAGACCGAAAAAATAGTCTCATAAGACCGCCCGTTGCAAATATTGATAAATTAATTATTGTTTGTGCAAGTGCAGATCCTGAGCCCAATTTTTATTTCATAGATAAACTTACTGCAATAGCAGTATCTCAGGGGATTACGCCCATTATTGTTATAAATAAACACGATATAAAAAATCCCGAAGAGATTATATCAATATATAGAAATAGCGGAATTAAAATCATCAGTTGCAGCGCTAAAAACTCCGATGGTATTGATGAATTGAAAAAAATAATTTCATCGGGTATAAGCGTTTTTACGGGGGCCTCAGGAGTTGGAAAATCAAGTATCATCAATTGTATATTTGGGGATGCTTTGATGGAAACAGGGGATATAAGCGATAAAATCAAGCGAGGAAAGCATACCACTCGTCACGCAGAACTCTTTGTTTATAAAGATGGCTTTGTTGCTGATACGCCGGGGTTTTCTTCCGTTGATATTGTTAAATATAACGTTCTTGATAAAAAGAAATTGCAGTATTATTTTCCGGAATTTTTGGATTATATTGAGTGTTGCAGATTTTCGGGGTGTGCCCATATAAAAGAAAAGGACTGCGAAATTTTGAATCAGGTTGAAAAAGGTAATATTTCAAAAAGCCGTTTTCAAAGCTATCAGTCCTTATATAATGAGTTAAAGGATATAAAAGAATGGCAAATAAAATGAAATCTTTGATTTTATCTGCCGCGCATATAAATGATTATGATTTTTTAATTAATCTTTTAGAAAATGATGATTTTTTCATAATTTGTGCGGATGGTGGGTATAAGCATATAGAAAAATTGAATATAACGCCTGATCTTGTTATAGGTGATTTTGACTCATTTCAAAAGGAGAAAATAAATTGTCGCGAAATTATAACTCTTCCCGTAGAAAAAGACGATACGGATACGTTTTTCGCCGTTAAAGAGGCGATGAGGCGAGGATGTTCCGAGATTTATATTGCAGGAGGAATCGGTAGTCGTCTTGATCATACTTTTGCAAATATTGAGACTCTTCTTTATATTAAAAATAACGGCGGCGAGGGTTATTTAATCAACGAAAATAATAAGGCATTTGTTTTAAGTAACGATTCCATAAAACTAAAAAAGGAAAAGAAATATATATCTTTATTTTCTCTTTTGCCTATATCAAAAGGAATTACTCTTAAGGGGATGAAATATTCTCTTGAGAATTTTGATTTAAGATCTGACAGCATTTTGGGAACAAGTAACGAAATCATAAATGAATTTTGTGAAATAATCGTTACTGATGGATGCCTTTTGGTTATATTATCAGAAGATTAACATTTTATTTGCTCCTTTCATATAATGTATCAAACGGCTTTTCGTGAGGGATGATATGTGTTTTTTCAGAAAAACGCTGGGAAAATTTCTTGTGCTATTGGGGATTATTATTTTAGGGACGTTTATTTTCCCGTTGGAGTTTATTCTCTTTATATTGGCCGTTTTAATAATTTTTGTTGGTTTTATTCTGATGAAAAGATGATACCAAGGAGGCAAATATGAAAATTGTTGTTCTTAAACCACCTGCATTTATTCGATCCATACTTATAAAGATGTTTAAAGTGAATAAATAAAAAGTCTTTGGAAAATTCCAAAGACTTTTTTATTTTTATAGAATATTTTTCTTTTTGAAACAGTATATATTTTATAAAAAAGAAAAAAGGAGAGCTATAAATGAGCATAACTTTTGAAAAAGAATCAAATGAAATCTATGAACAGCATTACGAAGGATTTTGCCAGGAAAATATTGAAGATGAAATCACGTTGCCGGATTATTGCCCCGAGATTATTAAAATATGCAAAACAAGCGCTCGAGTTTACGTTACCGAAACAAGAATTATAGAAAAACAGTGCATTATAAGAGGAAAAATATCATTCACGGTTTTATATTCATCATCCATTGCAAATAAGATCAGGTCTTTTATACACCAGAAAGAATTTACCCATACTTTTATGATGGAAGAGGAATGTGATAATCCTCAGATCAGGGTAAAAATTGTTCCCGAATATGTTAATTCAAAAGCGTTAAGCAGAAAGAAAATAACTTTTAAATCCATTATTTCAATAGCAGTAAAAGTATGCTGTAAGAAAACGACTGAAAATTTGAAATGCATTGAAAAGAACCATATCTGCCAGAATAAAAAAACCATAAAATCAACGGATACAATATCATTTTGTGAAAAAAACGTTACAATTTCCGATGAAATTTATATTGATAAGCATTTTCCGGATATTGAAGAAATAATAATGACAAAAGGAATATTGAAGATAGTTGATAAAAAAAGTCTTCAGAATAAAATCATTATTAAAGGAAACGTGGAACTCAATATTCTTTATAATTCATCGGATAGCGATGATATTATCGTTTATAAATGCGATATGCCTTGCGGACAGATTATTGATATCGAGGGAGCAAGTGATGAACTTGAAAGTGTGGTTGAAGGTGATATAAACGATATTTCCTTTGAATTATTTGATGATGAAACGGGTGAAACAAGAATTCTCAAAGCGGATATCAACCTTAATCTTAAATGCGAAATAATGAAAAACAGAGAAATGGAAATATTATGCGATATTTTTTCTTATAACAGCGAAATAGACTGTAAATATAAAAAATTACATAACGAATATATACATAGCAAAATCAATGAAATAAAAAATCTTCAAGCAGATATTTCATTTGATAACAGAATAGAAAAAATATCTTATATTTACGGAGAAAGCAAAATCGAAAAGGTTAAAATTGAAAATAATAATATTTTAATAAATGGTTCTGTTGACGTTTCTGTTATTTATATTTCCTCGGAAAATACCGTTGAGGTTCAGAGCAAGAATATTCCTTTTGAACATATGATAATAGTTGATAACTGTAAAAACCTATCAAGATTAAGAGCAAATTCAAAAGTAGTAAATATATCTTTTTCCATCGTTTCTGATAATAAGATCAATTGTATGCTGGATATTTCTATAGAGGGATATATCTATTGCGGAAATAAATATAAAGTTCTCTGCGATGCAGAAGAACTATCTGACGTGGGTATTACGGAGAAGCATTCAATGGTATTATACTTTGCTCAGAAAAACGAGAAAATATGGGATATTGCAAAAAAATTCAAAGCCGATAAAGATAATATAATTCGTTATAATAATCTATCAAAAGATATAATCGATGCAGATAATATGATAGTAATCCCCGTAAATTAAGGAGGAAAAGAAATTATGGAAGGATATGAAATTTATAAAGATATAGCAAAAAGAACCCAGGGAGATATTTATATAGGAGTTGTTGGCCCTGTCAGAACGGGGAAATCAACTTTTATAAAAAAGTTTATGGAAACTCTTGTTATTCCAAATATAGAAAACGGTCCCATAAAGGAAAGAGCGATAGATGAGCTTCCTCAAAGCGCCGTTGGAAAAACGATAATGACAACCGAGCCGAAATTTATACCAAACGAAGCAGTTGAAATATCAAACGAGGATGCGAAATTCCGCGTGCGGTTAATTGATTGCGTTGGATATATAGTTCCATCGGCTCTTGGATATATTGAAGAAGATATGCCAAGAATGGTTAATACTCCTTGGTTTGATAAGCAGATTCCTTTTAATATGGCGGCAGAAATCGGAACAAAAAAGGTAATCGAAGAGCATTCAACAATCGGGCTTGTTGTAACAACAGATGGGTCTATCGGTGAAATAGATAGAAATGATTATATAGAATCAGAAGATAGAGTCATTACGGAACTAAAAGAAATCAATAAACCTTTTATTGTATTGATAAACTGCGTAAATCCAAATTCTTTATCCGCGAAGAAAGCTAAAGAGGAAATTGAATTAAAACATAATGTAACAGCATTATGCGTTAATTGTCTTTCAATGTCAAAGGATGATATTTCTGAGATTATTAAAAAGATTCTAACGGAATTTCCCGTTAAAGAAATTGACATCGACGTTCCATCATGGGTTGAAAATCTTGAAATGGATCACTGGTTGAAAAAATCAATTATAGACAGCGTTTTTTCCACAATGAAGAATATAAAAAAGGTGGGCGAAATCAAGGACTGTTATAATAAAATTTGTGAAAATAAATATATCAAGGAAATAGGAAAATCAGAAACAAACCTTGGCAACGGAATCTGTAAATTAACGATTAATCCAATGGATGATTTATTTTATAAGGTTATTTGCGAACTTACGGGGCTTGAAATAAAAACTGATGGCGATCTTGTTAACGTTTTGAAAGATTTCTCAAAAATAAAAGAGAAATATGAAAAAATTCAGGATGCCTTAGAGCAGGTAACAAACTGCGGCTACGGAATAGTTAATCCAACTATTGACGAACTTAAACTGGAAGAACCGGAAATAGTAAAGCAGGGTGGAAAATACGGCATAAAATTAAAAGCTTCAGCACCATCTATTCATATGATTATGAGCAATATTGAAACTGAGGTTGCGCCAATCGTTGGTTCTGAGAAGCAGTCTCAGGAGCTTGTTGAATATTTGCTCAACGAATTTAAGGAAAGCCCGTCAAAAATATGGGAGTCAAATATTTTTGGAAAATCATTATACGACCTTGTTAACGAGGGACTTTATAATAAACTTAATAAAATGCCCATGGATGCACGTGATAAATTAAGAGAAACTTTAACAAGAATTATAAACGAGGGCAGCGGCGGACTAATTTGCATAATTCTTTAAATGAAAAATCAGCTATAATTTATAGCTGATTTTTTTTCTTTAAAAATAAAACGGAATATGATAAAATATATTAAAAGCAAAATGTTAGGCAGGGGATATTTTTGACAAATCTATTTTTAGGACTTGACAGAAAATCAAAAACCGATAAACTTATTGAAATTTCAAAAGAATATCTAAAAGAGGGCAAGAAAGTATTTTACTACGTTCCCGACCAGATATGTCTTGAAATGGAGAGATATTGTTTTGAAAAAATGAAGGATATTAATTCTTCATTATTTGAGGTGCTTAATTTTTCCAGAACTCCTGACAGATTCTATAAAGATATGGGAAAAAGGCCTGATAAACCATATATCGACGAAGGCGGAAAAAAACTTATTTTATCCCTTGCGGTAAAAGAAATTTCGGATAGACTTTCTTATTTCGGAAAAAATAGCGGCAAATATATCCTAAGCCAACTTTTTGATACTGTTAAACTACTTAAGCAAAACAAAATTGACGGCGGAAAACTTATGAATTTTTTCGAAAATTCAAGTAATATAAAAATAAAAGAAATTGCCGAAATATATGAAAGCTATAACAGCATTTTGTCAATGTCTTATTATGATTCGACGGATGAACTTGAGAGATTGACCAACGTTATAGATGCTTCTTTTTTCAGAGATAAAGTATTTGTTTTTGATTTTTTTAATGGATTTTCAAAAATTGAAAATGATTTTATAAAGATTGTTATTGAGAATGCTAAGGAGGTTTATTTTTCTTTTACCTGCGATAATATTAATTATAACTATAAAAAATCTGATAAATTTTATCCTGTTTATGAAACTATAGAAAAAGTTATCAGATTCTCCAAGGAAGCAAAAAAAGAGATAAAGCTTAATAAAGACTATATGAAAAATGATTGTCCTCCGGGTAAACTTGCCGAAAATATTTTTTCAGGCGTTAAAGAGGAGTCGGATGATAATATAAAAATAATAAGCTGCGAAAACAGTTACGATG
>JAFZHO010000108.1 GCA_017554835.1 Clostridia bacterium | reverse complement strand
TCGTGGCACTTTCAAAAATTTAGCAGGTGATTATGACGGTGAGGGTCCACCCGTTCCCATACCGAACACGGCAGTTAAGCTCACCGGTGCTGAAGATACTTGGATGGTAACGTCCCGGGAAAATAGGGCATCGCCTGCACTAAGAAGACTTCATTTTGAAGTCTTCTTTTTTTATGTGATTTATAAATCGTCCCCTAAACTGCTTTTCGGCAGGTTGCACAAAAATATAGGCCTGATTTTATGCAACATTACCAAAGAAATTATTAAATCTTTGTTAAATCCGAAAATTTACAGGTGATTTAATTGACATAGTAAGAAATTTTCTATAATATGAAATTATAAAAGTGCTAAAAATCCTTTTATTATATAATCGGGAGGGATTATCGTGAAATTTAAGAGAGCTTTGTCGGTGGTTTTTCTTTTATTTATTATTATGAACCAGCTTGCCGGATGCAACCTGAAGATTTCAAGGCCTGATAATCCGTCGGGAGAAATAAGCAGTGAGGTTTCGGATGAAACTACAATAGAGACAACAAAAGAAGCAACTGAAGAATATGATCCCAATAACGACGAAATTCAGAATCAAGATACCTCGGATGAGAAGAATGAAAAAACTGAGGAGGGTAGTATTCGCATTCCTATTCCCATTGGCCCTGAAAAACCGTCTTTAGTTCCCATTTCAGAAGAATCGAAACGATTTGTTTGCGGAGTCGAATCTATCAGCTCGACCTTTTCGGGCAAGAGATTAGTTTTTTATGCGGCAGAAACCTGGGGGCATCCTTTAGAAACTCGTAGGATACTTTATCCGCAACTTAAGACACAATATAACCTTACGGTCAACGTTAAACCGTCTATATATTTGCGGGATACTCTTCAGGTTGTTCAGGAGACTAAAGCGAGAAAGCAGATTGACCTTGTTGGCGTTGGTTATGAGAAAATACCGTCGGTATATTCAATTATGCGTCCGCTTAACGGCAAAATTAACCTTGCCTATGCTCCGAAGGGGCTTAATCAGACTCTTATGAATGAGATGAAAAAGGGGAATGACATAATGTATCTTCCTCAGCGAGGAAGCGAGGGAATTGCGTATAACGTTGAAAAATTCAAGAAGGCGGGACTTGAAGAGCCATACGACCTTCAGGTAAAAGGTCAGTGGACCTGGGAAAAATTCGCCGAATATGCAAAATTCTTTACGGAAGACAAGGATAAAGACGGAAATCCTGAAAAATGGGGCTTTGGTTGCTGGGAAAGAACCTTTCACGAATTTGCTATGACAAATAATACGGGTTATTATACTTATAATGCAGACGGAACGGTAACTTCCAATATTACTTCGGATGCAGTAATTCAGTCTATGAATTTTGTTAAAAACCTTTACACAAAGGATAAGGCGGTTTATCTTTTCAAAGGAACGGGCAATTACCCTGAATTTTATTCTGAACATTCAGTGGCGATGATGAAATTTGACGTGCCCAATAATCCTCAGGAACTTGTTTATGGTATGGTTGGAATGCCAAAGGGCCCGAATCCGGGAAGTGAAAATATCGTTACGACATATGGTGTTGGATATGGACTTCCTGCTACTATGCTTAGAGAATCAAACGAAAAGGCAGCGCTTCTTTTGCTTGCGATTATGTATGATTATAATATGGAAAACACTAAAAATAATATCCAAAAAGTTTACGGCACAAATTCTCGTTGGAAAGAAATGTATGAAACCGTTTATGGTGGAAAAACTCCAAGTAAAATGCTTATTTTTCACGGCGTTGGGAATATTCAATACGAGGTTGAAAAAATTGAAAAAGCCATAAAGAGTGAGTCGGAACAAATTGACCAGATCGTTCAAAATCTGGAAGCAACGTTTGAGAAAGAAGCGAAAAATGCATATACGGTTGCCCAAAGGAAATAAATTTTATTGGAGGACCATATCGCTAAAATAGTTTATACCTGGTCAGATCCGTCAGCCCATTGATTTTCCCCCTCTGCGCATGCAGGGGGGGTTTTTGTATATTTGTAATGGCTTTATTTATTATTTTTTGACTTTTATAAGCGAATTATTATATGCGTTTTGCAAAAATTGACTTTTATGTTTTCTATTTTTTACTTGATATGTTTTTTTTATGAGTTTTATTGACTTTGATTTTTTAATAGGGTAAACTAACCTCAAAGAAGAAAAATCAAAAAAATCTTCAGCTTTTTGAGGTGAATATTATGGTTCGTATAAACGAAAATACAAAGTATTTTTATTCATATCCTTCACTTAGTTTAGTGGAAAATGATTTTTACGGCGATAAGCTTACAAATGGCAAAAATACTGATTTTATCTTTGCTAAAATAAAAAACATGACCTTTGAATCCGGCTCCTGGCTTGGTCAGATGAAGCTGGACGTTTTTGATAAATATAAGGAACCCCATTTTTTCGTGCAGAATGATTTTGGGCTTTTGAGCGATGTTTCAGCGCTTAGCATTAAATTTTCCAAAAATGCCACCTTGCCTCAAAAAATCGAGCCATATTTTTCTAATGATGGCTATAATTATACGATTTTTTCCGCCGTTACTGCTGATATAACCGAAGAAAATAACGTTTTTACATATACTTTCTATTATGAAAAACCCATAAAAGCAAAAGGCGTTAAGGTTATGGTATTTGCCGATCTTGATAAGACTATATCCTTCTGCGATCTTTGCGTTTATAGTGAAAAGGACGAAAATAAAGGAATCCTTTTATCCGAAGGGATTGACTATACCTGGGAAGGCGGAGAAACCGAGGCATTTAATAAAAAAATCGACCTTACGGTTCCCGTTTCATCAAAATACGACGCACCCGAAAGTGAATTTGAGGCGAGATACGCTACTTTGAAGCATCCCGTTTCCGGGTCGGACGTTAGCGTTCTGACTTGCGATTTGGGCAAGGAATGCAACGTTTATGAAGGGATAATCGAAGGGATTTCCTGCGGAAATTTCAGAAGCGTTCCTCATTATATAACTGTGGAATATTCCCTTGACGGAGAAAATTATTCTGATTTTGGTCAGGGATTTCAGCAGGGACATTTCGGAACCGAAGATAGATACACCCTTAAATATATGGTAACAAGAAACCACACCGTAAAAGCAAGATATATTAAATTCTATATAACAGGTCACGCTGCTATTTCCCGTTTTGGAATTTACGGAAGTGAAAAAGAAATTGCCGAAATGGAATACGACCATATTAACAGAAAAGAACTAATTGCTCACACAAACGTTCTTGAAAACAAGGAAATCATCGTTAACGGCGAAAAGACCCAAACCCTTACGGATAACTTATTCTCTGCAGGAGAGTTCGACCTTGAGGAAAGAGAAAATGAAATTCTTTGCGATATTGGCGAAATCAAGAAAGACGTTAATTCCGTTATGCTATATTTCATCAAAAAGAATGGATTTGTGCTTCCTGATTGTATAAAAACGTATATTTCTACTGACGGTAATAATTTCGAGTTTATTGATGGGGAATATTTATCTCATACTACGGGATGGAATACTGTTTATCGTCTCTATTTCAAAGGCAGAGAAGCAAGATATATTAAATTTATTATCTCTGCGGAGAAATTTGCATCTTTATTGCAGGTTGCTGCTTACGAAAAGCAACCTCAGTTACCTCTTTACAGAGGTGGCTTTTTCCAGATGCATACTATGACGAAGCAGGGAGAGATACCCGTTGTTAAAAGTTCTGAGTATATGTGGTATATGCAGCTTAAAGGTATGAAGGATCTTGGCATGGATTATATCATTATGCAAAACGGCGTTGATTTTCTTAATAAGAGAATGGCGTTTTCAAGTCCGTCGCTTATTGAAAAGGGTTATAAACTTGGCGAGGGTTACGGAACAAAAGAACCCATTGACGTTGTTTTGAAAATTGCTGAAAAACTTTCTATGAAGGTTTATCTTGGAACAATCGGAACTCACGGTCAGTATTGGTCCATTATGGAAGCAGGCGGATTTGAACATACAAAAGAAGTAGTTGAAATTGCCAAGTTATATATTAAAGATATGTATGAATGCTTTGATAAGTATAAATCATTCGAGGGTTATTATTTTACTGATGAGACCTGCGATGAATGGTTAAATGCAAAACAAGGCGTAGCATTATATAGATCGATTTATGCGCCTCAGGCAGAGTTAATCAGAGAAATTGACCCCAAGAGAAAAACAATGATTTCTCCTGCTATATGGAGAAGCGGTTCGCCTTCCGAGGGAGAGAAAAATCTTTATGAACTTATAAAACCTCTTGAAGAAGGAGATCGTCCTATAATTGATATTGTTTCTGCTCAGGACTGCCTTGGAAGAGAAGAGACTCTATACGTTCCTAATTCTGCATATAAGGATTATGAGGAACATACTGAGGCATGGGCAAAGGGAGTTCGAAAAGCGGGTGCGCAGTTCTGGAGTGATGCTGAGGTATTCGAGGTAATTTATTTTACCAAGCGTTATCTTGATAACGTTCACTCTATGGAAATGCAAGCCAAATATACTAACGGTATCGTTATATTCGACTATCCTCATCATTTCTGCGAGATTACAAAAATGAATCCAAACGATAGAAGCGGATTTAACACGTCTTACGTAATAAGCCAGTATGCAGAAAGATACTGCAAGCATTATAAGGAGTTAGACAGAATAGGTATGGAATAATTAAAAAAAAGGTCGGGAGATTTTTTCGGCCTTTTTTGTGATTTTATAATATTGTTAAAAGGGAGAATAAAAATGGAGAGAATTAATCAAAACACAAAATATTTATACTCATATCCTTCTTTGAGGGTTGTGAAAAACGATTTTTACGGCGACAAGCTTACATTCGGTGAGGAATGGATAAAAGCAGAAGTCAAAAACGAAACAAAAATTTCCGGTTCCTGGAGAGGGCAGGTTGAGGTTGAGCTTTTTAACGAATATAAAGAGCCGCATTTCCATATTCAGAACGACTGGGGACTTATTTCCGAAGTGGAAAAAGTATCTATCAAGTTCAAAAAAGATATGGAACTTCCAAAAAGCGTTGAGCTTTTCTTTACTAATGATGGATATAACTATACCATTTTTGAAATACCGGAAGAAACCGTGAAAGAAGAGGGCGATGCCGTCGTTTATGAGTTTGGCTATAAAACTCCTGTCAAGGCAAAAGGCGTCAGAGTTATGGTTTTTGCAGAACTTGATAAAGAAATGGAATTTTCTGATCTTTGCGTTTGCGGTAAAAAGAACGAAAACGAAATAAAACTACTTTCAAAAGGCCTTTCTTATGAATGGGAAGGAGAAAAAGCCAACGCAACTCCTTATAGAAAAGACCTTACAGACGGTGATATGGGAAGATACGATGAAAAAGAAAAATTTGAATCCCGTCTTGCTTCTTCCTGCCATCCCGTTTCAACCTCGAAGGCAAGCGTTATCTCAACTGATTTGGGAAAAGAATGCAATATCTGCGAGGTAATGATAAATACTTTGTCTTCTCCTGAATTTTCTTTTGTTCCTTTATATATAACCGTTGAATATTCTCTTGACGGAAAAGAATATTTTGATTTCGGTCAGGGTTATCGCCAGGGAGATTTCGGACTTGAAGATCAGTTTACTTCAAGATATATAGTAACAAGAAACCATACCGTTAAAGCAAGATACATAAAAATCTACGTAACTGCGGGAGATAATGCAGCGGCTATATCTCAGTTTAGCGTTTATGGAACTTCTAACGCAGTAAAAGAGATGGAATACGACCATTTCCACAGAAAAGAAATCCTTACCCACACAAACGTTCTTGAAAATAAAGAGGTTTTGGTTAACGGAGAAAGCACCTATAAATTAACAGACAATATCTTTTCCCACGGGGAATTTGACCTTGAAGAAAAAGAAAACGAAATTATCTGCGATATGGGCGAGGTTAAAAAAGAGATTAATTCCGTTATGCTTTACTTTATGACTAAAAATAAATACGATTTGCCCGAAAGCGTTAAAACCTATATTTCCGTAGACGGCAAAAACTATGAACTGATTGATAACAAATACTATTGCCATAAAACCGGAAGATATCTGGTTGTGAGAATGTATTTCGAAAAACGCGAGGCAAGATATATCAAGTTCGTAGTTGAAACGGGGGAAAATCCTGCTACCATTCTTGAAGTTGCAGCTTATGATAAGCAGCCGCAGTTGCCACTATTCCGCGGAGGATTCTTCCAGACTCAGTTATGGGATAAGGACATGGAAGTTCACGTAGTTAAAAACTCTGAATATATGTGGTATATCGTTATGAAGGGTATGAAGGATATTGGTATGGACCATATTGTTATTCAGTATGGTCTTAACTTCCAGAGAAAAATTTCGGCAGTTGATAGCCCTGTTCTTCGCGAAAGAGGTTATAAACCCATAAAAGGATGCTCTTCAAAAGAGCCACTTGAAGTTATCCTAAAAACTGCAGAAAAACTTTCGATGAAGGTTTTCCTCGGAACAGTTGAAACCTATTCTCAGTATAGAGCTATTATGGAGCACGGCGGAGTTGACCATATCAAAGCAGAGATGGAAGACGGTCTTGAACTTATTAAATATATGCACGAGCATTTCAATAAATATAAATCCTTCGTGGGATATTATTTCCCAGACGAGACCTGCGACGAATGGCTAAACGCTCGTCACGGACTCGAGGTTTATAGAACTGACTATGCAACCCAGGCACGACTTATCAGAGAGCTTGACCCAACTAAGAAAACAGTTATCTCCCCTGCCATCTGGAGAGAGGGCTCTCCCGCTGAAGGTGAGAAAAATCTCTATGAGCTTATTAAAGCCGAAGAAGAGGGAGGCCGTCCGATTATTGATATAGTTGCGGCTCAGGACTGCCTTGGCAGAAGACCAACTCTATACGTTGAAACAGATGTTTATAGAGATTTTGAGGAGCATATCGAAGCGTGGGCAAAAGGCGTTCGAAAAGCGGGGGCAGAGTTCTGGAACGATGCAGAAACCTTTGAAATTACCTATATGGGAAAACGCCACGCCGACAACGTTCACGCTATTGAAATGGAATCAAAATATTCAAACGGAATAGTTATGTTTGACTACGTATTCTTCTTTACCGACGTAACAAAAGGAACGGTTAACAGCGATGCTACCTTTAACAACGGATATATCCTGAACAGATACGTTAAAAGATATATGGAAGATTATAGAGATAAAGACAGAATAGGCATGAACTAATCTGATATAAAACGAGGTGTCTACTATGAAAAAACTAAACGAAAATACAAGGTATTGTTATTCCTATCCATCACTAAAAATCGCGAAAAACGACCCCTGCGGAGATAAGTTAACGTCGGGCAAAAACTGGATAAAAGCAGAAATCAAAAACGAAAGAATCAACTCAGGAACCTGGTATGGAACAACTGTTCTGGACCTTTTTGATAGTTATAAGGAGCCCCATTTCTATATTCAGAACGATTTCGGAATTATAGATGAGGTTTCAAAAGTATCAATAAAATTCTCAAAAGAGGGAACCCTTCCTGAGAGAGTGGAGATATTCTTTACTAACGATGGGTATAACTATACCGTTTTTGAAACGCCAAAGGAAAACGTTTTGGAAAACGGCAACGAATTAACCTACGAATTTTGCTATGATACCCCTCTTAAAGCAAAAGGCGTTCGCGTAATGATTTTTGGCGAAACTGATAAAGAGATTATTTTCGCTGACCTTTGCGTTTTCGGCGAGAAGAACGAAAACGAAATAAAGCTTCTTTCAAAGGGGCTTTCTTATACCTGGAAAGGCGAAAAGGTTGAGGGATTTGAAAAATGCCTTACTGACGGGAATTATTCAGGATTTGAAGGTAGAAAAGCTACGGAAAATCACCCCGTTTCAACCTCCAGCGTCAGCATTATAGATACTGATTTGGGAAAAGAATCAAACGTTTTCGAAGTGGTTATAAATACGGTTTCAAACGAGAAATTCAAAGAGCTTCCCCGATATATAACGGTGGAATATTCTCTTGACGGAAAAGAATATTCTGATTTTGGTCAGGGGTATCAGCAGGGCGAATTTGGAACGGAAGATGACTTTAGCGCAAGATATATCGTTACGAGAAACCATACCGTAAAAGCAAGATTTATAAGAATTTATATAACAGGCGCTGCGGCTTTATCTCAGTTCTCTGTTTTTGGAACCGATAATGAAGTCTCTGAAATGAAATATAACCATTTCAACAGAAAGGAGCTTCTTGCCCATACCAACGTTATGGAAGGCAAAGAGGTTTTCCTAAACGGCGAAGGAACCTATAAATTAACTGATAATATTTTCACTTATGGGGAAGAGGACCTTGAGGACCAGAAGGAAAACGAGATTATCTGCGATTTAGGCGAAATCAAGGACGAAATCAACTGCGCAATGGTAAACTCTATTAAAAAGAACGGATTTGTTCACCCTGATAAAATAGAGGTTTATCTTTCTTCTGATGGAGAAAACTACGAGCTTGTTGAGGGAGAAACTATTTCCCACGATACAGGAAGATCAAGACTTACCAAAATCTATTTTGAAAATAAGAAAGCAAGATTTATAAAATTCTTCATAGCAGGGGAAAAGAGAATGTCTCTTTATGAGGTTGCCGCTTATGAAAAACAGCCGCCACTACCCCTTTACAGAGGTGGATTTTTCCAGCTTCACACCTTAACTGAAAATACTGAACACAGAGTGATAAAAAACTCTGAGTATATGTGGTATATTCAGTTAAAAGGTATGAAGGATATGGGTATGGATTACGTTATTTTGCAGCATGGCGCAAAACTTAAAGGCAAAGTAACTCCTATTGATAGCCCTCGTCTATTCAAAAAAGGTTACACAAAAGCAGTCGGCTACGGAACAAAAGACCCATACGAAACTGTTCTTAAAATTGCAGAAAAACTTGGTATGAAAGTTTATCTCGGAACCTGGATTCCAGGGGCTTCACAGTATTGGGCTTTGATGGACATTGGCGGAATGAAGCATCTTGAAGAAAATATTGAGGATGCTCTTGATTATCTGATGGATACTTATGAAAAATATAAGGATTATAAGACCTTTGAGGGTTATTATTATTCCTACGAGACCTGTGACGAATGGCTTAACGCAAAATACGGCGTGGAAATATTCAGAAAGGTTTATGGAGAT
The DNA here is from genome assembly GCA_017554835.1 of Clostridia bacterium. Lineage (GTDB taxonomy): Bacteria > Bacillota > Clostridia > Oscillospirales > RGIG7773 > RGIG7773. Next base: position 746 of record JAFZHO010000108.1, on the reverse strand, counting down.
CAGACAAAACTTTTAAGAAAAATTGACCCCAAAAGACCAATAATGGCATCTCCTGCAATATGGAGAAGCGGTTCTCCCGAAGAAGGGGAAAGAAGACTTTATGAGCTTATAAAACCCTTTGAAGGGGAGACAAGACCCATTATTGATATTATTGCAGCGCAGGATTGCCTTGGAAGAGAAGAGACTCTTTATATCACTAATGCCGCCTATGCCGATGCCGAAGAGCATATGGAAGCATGGGCAAAGGGAGTTCGAAAAGCGGGTGCGCAGTTCTGGAACGATGCAGAGGTTTTTGAAATCACTTATCAGACAAAACGCTATAAAGATAACGTTCATACTATGGAGCTTTCTTCTAAGCTTACAAACGGCATTATAGTATTTGATTATCCTCACCACTTCTGCGAAATCTCAAAGGGAATTATAAATAGCCACCCTGCTTTTAATACTGTTTACGTTGTGAGCAGATATATAAAGAGATATAATACCCTTTATAGAGAAAAAGATAGAATAGGGATGGAATAATAGGTAAAATTTCCACTTTTAATTAAAATTTTATTGCTATAAGGATAATAAAAAGGTATAATGTAAATTAGGGTGGCAGGGTGTGCCCTGCCACCTTTTATAAAAATTAATCATATTAAATTATGAGGTAAAAACTATGGAAAGAATTAACGGTAACACCAAATATTTTTATTGCTACCCATCACTTACGGTAGCAAAAAACGACAAATACGCAAATAAGTTGA
>JAFZHO010000107.1 GCA_017554835.1 Clostridia bacterium | reverse complement strand
GCCAAATCCTGAATTTTTTGGGATTTGGCTGTTTGATTTATTAGTATGATTTTTGTTAATTTAGGGTTTTACGGGATAGGTGCCGTAAAGTTTGCCTTTTTCGCTTCTGTTAATAAGATTGCTCAGGGTAAGATTATCTATGCTTACGTTTGATACGAAACAAGTATCTGCCAGAGAATCGATATTTTTTACCGTAATATCTCTCAAAACTCCCGGCCCACCATAAACCCCTGTGTATAAAAAAACGGTGGCATGGTATGGTTCTATGCGTGACGTATCTGTGATGTTTTCGATTGTTACGTTATATATACTCGTTTCGTTTAACGGTAATAGAATAACGTTATGATATCGTCCGCCTGCTTTCACGTCACGAATTATAATATGGTGGCTACTTAATTCTTCTTTGCTCATAGTATCGTAAAAATGCTCCATAGGAGAAAGTAGCGCCAGTCTGTTTCCCGACTGCACCGCAACGGTATCATCCGTGGTGGTGCCGGTTATTCTTTCTATTATAGCGTGGGAACATCCTGATAAAAGATGAATTCCATCGCCGTTTTTGCAAGTGGAATTTACGTCTATGTCGTAGACGTGTATGTGGGTGCAAAGATCGATAGTTACGGCGAATCCTTTTGGTTTAACAAATGATATTCCGCCGATTTCAAGCCCGTCCACGCCTACGCATAAAATCTGATAGGCAAGAAATCCCCAGTCACAACCTACCATGTCCTGATTTTCGAGAAGACCATTGGAATACCCTTTTCTATTTCGAATGTCGTTTGAATCACTTTTTTTCAGAATTGTTGGACCTTCAATATCTGCGTTGCCTTTACCGAGAATGCGAACGTCTTTTAGCGGTTTTACGGGGGAAGTTGACGCATAAGGATTATTGGAGTTTAGTTTTACGTTGACGCTTCGGAAAACGTTATCAAAAGTTTCATTTTTCTGACGGATGACGCAGTTATCTATCAGAACCGTCATGCCGGAATAAAGCAATATTGCCTGACTTGTTTCAAAATCTCTATTGGCAAATACTACGGTGGAATTTTCAAATTGGGAAGCTTTTTCAAGACAAGCGGAAATTCTCTCGTCGTCGTTATTTCCATCAAAATCCGCAACGTAAAATATATTCTCCATACTTGCACCTCGTTTAATACACGATTTTAATTTATTATATATCATAGAATGAATATTAGCAACAAAAAAGCAGATGGAAAAATCCATCTGCTTTTTTGTGAGGGGGAAAATCCCTATTATCCATTTTGCTTTGCATAGAGGTATTCTTTAACGCTGCGGCTTTTGAAAAGGACAATTGCCGCAGATATAGAGTAGGCGGTAAGAATTATACTGATAACGATTGCCCACCACGTTTCGCTATAAATACCTTCGAATAATCCGTATATTTGCCAGGTGGAAATACATGTATAATAAAAAGCGAACAAAACCCGTATCCAATCAGTGCCTAACAAAAACTGAATATTTAAAACAACGGCAGTAACAACTATCATAATACCGGAGTATAATGACGCGGAATCGTCCTCTGAGAATAAACTGAAAAAGGTTAGCGCAATATAAATAAAATTTATAGTCGCAATTATCCAGACTATGATTTTGCCTATATTCTCATTCTTCTTGTCTTTGATTTCAAACTTGTTAAAAATTTCGTTCACTTTTATCACCTCAACAAAATATTATCATAATGGGATTTTTTTGTAAAGTAAAAATCAAGCACGATTTTCTGAATAAATTTTTGTAATTTACTTTATTGATTAAGAGTGATATAATAATAAAATAAACTAAAGCGTATATTTCAATAAAAAGAGGTGACAAAATGAGCGATACATTTTATGAAAAAGTTACGGAGCTTTTAAATCAGTATAATGCTATGTTTATTGAACATGGAATAGAGATAACCATACACCGTCGCTCATTTACGGAAGATGTTGAGAAGTTCAATCATTATAGTCAGCATAGTCTTCTTAATTTGCTTGAATATGTATTTATTAATAGAAAAATTGAGAAGAAAAAATATCACCATACCCCAAATCGTTATAAACTTCTCGTTTTACAGGTTAATCCAATTAAAAAACCTGCCAAGAAAAAAGGCTACAAGAAATATGCATTTTTAGTATATCAATTATCACGAGCTCACCAAGGGGATAAACCCATAGAATGGAAATACAATGAACAATCTGTTCTTGGAAGAGTAGAAAAAAGATTAAAAAAACTGTTGGAGCGAGCAGAAAAAACAACTTCACACGATTGGTGCAGCGACACATTATGGGATGCTTTGCGGTATTCTTTTGCGAGAAAATACAGATATATTGAGAATTACTGTGGTAAAAGTCGTTTCTTTTGGGAAATGTTATGGGGCTTTGTTTTTGCACTGCCTGTTTTGTTGTTTGTCATAGGTGGTTTGATTTGTTCAATAATATAAAAAAGATATGAGAGAAAAACTCTCATATCTTTTTTTATTAGCATTTATCAAACTCGGGGTTTATTGCGTAGAAGTTTTTGCTGTCAAGGTGTTCCTGGGCGATGCGAAGGGATTCGCCAAAACGCTGATAATGAACGATTTCTCTTTCTCTCAAATATTTTATAGGATCGATAATATCGGGATCGTCAACAAGGCGAAGAATATTATCGTAGGTTGTTCTCGCTTTTTGTTCTGCTGCCATATCCTCGTGAAGGTCTGTTATAACGTCGCCTTTTGAGGCAAAGCAAACAGAGGTAAAAGGCATTCCCGATGCGGCAGATGGCCAGATACCCGTAGTATGATCTACGAAATAAGCATCAAATCCGCTTTGCTTGATTTGTTCGATTGAGAGGTTTTTTGTAAGCTGATATAAAATTGCCGAAACTATTTCAAGATGGGCAAGTTCTTCAGTGCCAACGTCGGTTAAAATTCCCGTAACCTGTTTATAGGGCATGGTGTATCTCTGAGATAAATATCTCATAGAAGCGCCAAGTTCCCCGTCGGGTCCACCAAGTTGGCTCATAATGATTTTTGCCGCTTTTGGATTTGGGTTTTTTATATTTACGGGGTATTGCAATCTTTTCTCATATGTCCACATAGTATTACACCTCATTCTGCCATGGCCATGGTTTTTCTATCCAATTCCACTGGCCGTTTGTTACGCCGTTATCTGCTAAAACGGGACCGAATTTTGCCTCATATTCCATAAGAAATTCATCCCTTTGCATTCTTGCTGCCTCGAATATTTTAATACCTTCCTCATCGCAGGGGTGGGTATCAAGATATAGTCGCATATCGTCAAGAACGAAATTTGCCTGCATAAGTTTTTTCATCAATGCTTCTCTTTCGTTACACATTAGTTTCTGCCTCCTTTGCAGCCCTCAAAGGGTAGAACAAGCTGGGGAAAGATTGTTCCGTGATATAGTGCCGTCTGGCAGTCAAATAAGTTTTCGATTTTTTGCATTGGAACGTATGCCATTGCAAGTGGCAATTCATCAACGCAGGTGGCATCGATGATGTTTTTGCATTGATTTTGAATTCTTTGCATATTACAGCTACAATTCATTTGATTTCTATACATCTGATTTCTGTAATTTTCCAACGTAATTATCTCCTTTCGTAATTTAAGAACGGAAAATTCCTGCTCGTAGTATTTTATGATGAATTTATTTTTTTGTGAGAGGGAAAAATTCGCTTAAAAAATAGAATATTCCCTTGAAAAGTCCTTAGGAAAAATATATAATATTTATAATGGATAAATTTTGTTTAGGAGAGTGTAAGTTATGGAAAAATTCTATATAACAACGGCAATTGCATACGCATCCAGAAAGCCCCACGTGGGAAATGATTATGAGATAGTTTTTACCGATGCGGTATCAAGATTTCAGAGAAAAATGGGCAAGGATGTTTTCATGCTTACAGGCACTGACGAGCACGGGCAGAAAATCGAAGAAATTGCAAAGGAACAAGGAATTTCGCCCAAAGAATACGTTGATAAAATTTCTTCGGAAATCAAAGAAAACTATAAAAATCTTAATATTTCAAACGACGGATTTATAAGAACAACAGACCCGCAGCATGAAAAAATAGTTAAAAAAATATTCAAAAAACTTTATGACCAGGGCGATATTTATAAAAGTGAATACGAGGGACTTTACTGCGTGCCTTGCGAATCATTTTTTACGGAAACTCAGGCGCCTGATGGGATTTGTCCCGACTGCGGCAGAAAATTAACTAAAACCAAGGAAGAATCCTATTTCTTTAAAATGAGCAAATACGCTCCTGCCCTTATTAAGCATATCGAGGAGAATCCTGATTTTATTCAGCCACCTTCAAGAAAGAACGAAATGCTTAATAACTTCCTTTTACCCGGTCTTTCTGACCTTTGCGTTTCAAGAACTTCTTTCAAATGGGGAATCCCCGTTGATTTCGATCCGAAGCACGTTGTTTACGTTTGGCTTGACGCTTTGACAAACTATATAACAGCTATCGGTTATGATCCTGACGGAAGCTCTGAAACATTCAATAAATACTGGCCCTGCGACGTTCACGTTATAGGAAAAGATATTTTAAGATTTCATACTATTTATTGGCCGATTATGTTGATGGCACTTGGAGTGCCCCTTCCTAAAAAGGTTTTTGGTCATCCATGGCTATTATTCGGCGAGGATAAAATGAGCAAATCAAAGGGTAACGTTATTTACTCTTCTGATATTATTGAGCGCCTTGGCGTTGATGCGGTGAGATATTATCTTCTTTCCGAAATGCCTTACGGTCAGGATGGAAGCATCACCTACGATACTATTATCGAAAGATTTAATACCGACCTTGCAAATACTATCGGTAACCTTGTTAACAGAACTGTTACCATGGTTAATAAATATTTTGACGGGGTTTTAAAAGGTCAGAATATGGAAAATACCGACCTTGATAATGAGCTTATATCCTTTGTTTCCGATAAGGTTGCAAAATATAAGACTTCTATGGAAAATCTTCATATGGCAGATGCTTGCGACTTTCTTCTTGATATTGCAAGAAGAAGCAATAAATATATTGACGAAACTATGCCTTGGGCCCTTGCAAAAGACGAGAATAGCAAGGATAGACTTTCAAAGGTTTTATATAACCTTATTGAATGCATCAGAATTCTTGCAGTTAATATTGAGCCCATTCTTCCCGATACCTCTGCGGAGATTTTAAGGCAGATTAACGTTTCCGAAAACAGTTTCAAAAGCGGAGAAAAATTCGGCTTTATCCAAGATGGCGCAAAAGTAGGTCAGGCAAAGGTTATCTTTGAAAGAATTGATAAAGATAAAATGCTTGAGGAAATCGCTAAGGAAATAGAAGAAAAGAAAGCAAAAGCCAAAGAGGAAGAGAGAAATCTTATCTCTATCGAGGATTTTGGAAAAGTAGAAATCAAAGCAGCAAAGGTTCTTGAATGCGAAAAGGTTGAAAAGAGCAAAAAACTTTTGAAATTGCAGCTTTCCCTTGGAGATGAAAAACGTCAGGTTGTTTCAGGAATTGCAGATTATTATAGTCCCGAGGATTTAATCGGACGCACCGTTTTAATGGTTTCTAACTTAAAACCTGCCCTTTTATGCAAAATAGAAAGCCAGGGAATGATTCTTGCTGCCGATCTTAAAGACGGCGGAGTGAAGGTTATTTTCGCAGACGGAATAGATGAGGGAGCAAAGATAAGATAATGGTTTTTGATACTCATGCCCATTATGATGATAAAAGATTTGAAGGTGAAGCTATAGATATTATAGCTTCACTTCCTGCGCAAGGCGTTTGCAACGTTCTTTTGCCGGGATGCAACGTGGAAAGCTCAAAAAAGTGCATAGAACTTTGCGAAAATTTCGACTACGCTTTTGCTGCGGTGGGATATCACCCAAGCGAAGTGGATGAAAATTCCGATATAAAGGACCTTGAAATTATTGAGGAGCTTGCCCGCAATAAAAAGGTTCGTGCAATCGGTGAAATCGGACTTGAATATTATTACGGGAAAGAATTTTCTGAAAAGCAGAAGGTATTTTTAAAGGAACAACTCAAAATGGCCGAAAGACTTTCCCTGCCCGTTATAATTCACGATAGAGAGGCCCACGAGGATACTTTGGATATTCTATCGGGCTATAAAGGGGAAGGGGTAATCCATTGTTATAGCGGAAGCGCTGAACTTTCAAAGAGATTTTTGAAAATGGGATTTTATATTTCGTTTACGGGTGTTCTGACCTTTAATAATGCAAAAAGAGCGGTAGAAGCTGCAAAAGAAATCCCCGTGGAAAGAATAATGATCGAAACGGATGCTCCTTATATGGCGCCTGTTCCTTTCAGGGGGCAAAGATGCGATTCTTCCATGGTAAAAGAGGTTTGCAAAAAACTTGCCGAAATTAAGGGCTTATCCTACGAAGAGGTTGCGAATATTACTACGCAGAACGCAAAAAGATTATTTAAAATTTAGTTATAGAAAAGAGATGGCTTAGATGACTATTACATACGAACTTGGAACGAGTTTGTATATAAATATGACAAACAAATGCACTAATGACTGCGAGTTTTGTCTGAGAAATACTACGGATAAGGTGGGAGATGCCGAAAATCTCTGGTTAGAGAGAGAACCTACCTTTGAAGAAATAAAAGAAGATATCGATAAAAGAGATTTATCAAAATATAAAAGCGTTGTTTTTTGCGGATTTGGAGAACCTATAATCAGGTTATACGACCTTGTTAAAACCGCAAAATACATAAAATCAAAATCAGATATTCATATAAGAATAAATACTAACGGCCACGGAGATTTGATTTTCAAGGAGAGTATTTCTTCTCAGCTTGAGGGAGTTATTGATTCCGTTTCTATATCCCTTAACGCAAAAAACGCCGATGAATACGATAAAATCTGCCACCCCAAATACGGAGTTGAAACCTTCTACGCTATAATCAAATTTGCAAAAGAATGCAAAAAATACGTAGGCGAGGTTATATTTACCGTGGTTGATAATATGCCAAAAGAAGATATAGACGCCTGCCGCGAAATCGCAGAAAGAACGGGAGTCTCTTTCAGAGTCAGAGAATATATTGACTAAATTAAGGACTTTTGCCTGGCGAAGGAAGATATTGATGCCTGCCGCGAAATCGCAGAAAGAACGGGAGTCTCTTTCAGAGTCAGAGAATATATTGAATAGCAAGTAATTTTTTTGGCTATAATATGAGAGTGATAATTTATTCACAATATCACTTGAAGTTTTGGTAAAATTTTTATATAATATAAGAT
>JAFZHO010000106.1 GCA_017554835.1 Clostridia bacterium | reverse complement strand
CAGATCATATATATTCCCGTATATATTGTAACTCCTGAAATGGCTTTTTCCTCAACGCTCTTGCCCTCAAGTTTCACGGTGCTTACTGAATTGGGATGAACAAGGCGTTTGAATTCTCTTGCGATAATTTTAAATAAGAGGATAACTCTTGAGACTTTGAATCCGCCTGCGGTAGAGCCGGAACAAGCGCCAATAAGCATAAGAACGAGAAGAAGTGATTTAGAAAAACCGGGCCATAAATTAAAGTCTGTGGTAGCGTATCCCGTGGTGGTTGAAATTGAGGAAACCTGGAAAAATGCAGTTCTTATTGTTTCTGATAAATTATTATATAAAGGATAAATATTAATGCTGATAAGAATTGATGAACCAATAATTATGCCCAGATAACACCATAGTTCGGAACTTTTAATGATAAGACGAAGTTTTCTCAATAATAAAATATAGTATATATTGAAGTTTACGCCAAATAGCATCATAAAAATAGCAATTGTCCATTGAATATATGGACTATATGAGGTGATGCTATCTGCCTTAACGCCGAATCCACCTGTTCCTGCCGTTCCAAAGGAATGAAGAACACTTTCGAAAAATGGCATTCCTCCTGCATAAAGCATAATAATCTCTATCAGGGTCATAGCAATATAAATCAGATAAAGAATTTTTGCGGTGTCTTTAATTTTTGAAACAAGTTTTCCGACTATCGGGCCGGGAACCTCGGCGCGAAGAATATGAATAGACCTATCCGAAACGTTTGGAAGAAGAGCGATAATAAAAACAAGAACTCCCATACCACCAATCCAGTGGGTAAAACTACGCCAGAATAAGAGACCGCGACTCATTGATTCAACGTCTTTCAGGATAGAGGCGCCGGTTGTTGTAAAGCCACTTACAGTTTCAAAAAGCGCATCCACAAAAGATGGAATTTCGCCACTGATAAAAAACGGGAGACATCCAATCATGGACATAGCTATCCAAACAAAAGAAACAATAGCAAAGCCCTCTTTTGCATAAATGACGTTAGAGGTGGGCCTGAAAAAGATTCTAAGTGCAAGTCCTACAAAAAAGGAAATTATAGTTGTTATTAAAAAAGAGGTTAGGCAACTTTCTCTATAATAAGCAGAAACTGCCGTCGGTAAAAGAAGAAGAATAGAAAGGGCTTGCAAAAGTTTGCCCAAGGTATTAAAAATCTTTTTATAGTTCATTTTGATATCACCTTTATTTAATAATATCGGATAAATCGTTTAGAATCTGCCCTGCAGAAAGAACGATAACTCTATCTCCTGCCATAATAACGTCGTTACCGGAAGGGATAAGAGGGGATTTCTTTCTGATGATTCCGGCAATAAGAATATTTTTCTTTAACTGCATATCTTTAAGAGGGATTTGCTGATATTTGAAATCCTCTGTAACTCTAAATTCCAATGCCTCTGCTTTTCCATCGAGAAGCTTATATAACTTTGAAATATTGCTTCCGATAGAGTTTTCGATAGCGCGGGCATGCTTTGAAATAATATCAGAAACCACGTTTTTAGGAGAAACGATGGTATCAAGTCCAAGTTTTTCTGCCATTGTGGAAAATTCGCTGCTGTTAACCTTTGTTATAACTTTGGGAACGTTATGAGAAGCGGCAAAAATTGAAATAAGAATATTCTGCTCGTCAATTCCCGTAAGTGAAACGAAAGCGTCAACGGAATCAATACCTTCCTCAAGCAAAAGTTCCTGACTTGCTCCGTCGCCGTGAATAACGGTTGCAGAAGGAAGCTCGTCGCTTATGCGCTGACAGATTTCATAATCCTTATCAATAATTTTAACGTCGTGGCCTGTGTTAAGAAGGAATCTTGCGAGATAACGGGCAATTCTGCTTCCACCGAGAATCATTATGCTTTTTGCTTCCTTTTGGAATGAGCCGGAGCGTTTGAGAAGCTTCTGAATTTCAGAAGGAGAAGCAGAGAGGCCTATTTTATCTCCACCCTGAAGAACAAAATTACCGTCAGGAATAAAGATATTTTCATCTCGCTGAACAATGCCGATAAGATAGTTACCCGGATATTTTTTTCTCGTCTGAGCAAGACTAAGTCCACTGAAAACTGAGTCAGGTTTTAGTCTCATGTTAATCATTTCAAACTGACGGGCAGAAAAGGTATCAATACTTACTGCACTTGGGAATTTTAAAATTCCGTATAACTCTTTTGCAACCATCTGCTCAGGGTTTATGGATGAGTTAAGGTCAAGATTCTGTTTTATAAAATTAAGATTTGTTTCGTTATAATGAGGGTCACGAATTCTTGAAATGGTATTCTGAGCGCCAAGCTTTTTCGCAAGGAAGCAGCTTAGCATATTGATTTCGTCAGAGCCGGAAACAGAAACAAAAAGTTTTGCCTTTTCGATTCCTGCTTCTTTAAGGATATTGCAGTCCGTAGAAGACCCCTGAATGCAAATAACGTCATAAATATTCGAAATCTCCTCAAGAGGTTCGGGAGAAATATCAATAGCAACGATATCGTGGCCTTCTTTAACAAGACTTGAAATAATAGTAGTTCCGATTTTTCCGCAACCTGCAATAATTATTTTCATAATATACTTTCCTTTAATGTTAATTAGAATTATTATACTACAATAATTAAAATATTTCCATATTTTATTTAAAACTTGTATTTATGGTTACAAAATGATATTATAAAAAAGGTGAGAATATGAATATTGAAAAATGGATTTTTAAAAACTCGGAAAATCTTTTTGGTAAAACCGTCGTTATTTCAGGGGCAACGGGGGGAATAGGCAGATATCTCTGCTATTATCTTTGCTATCTTGGGGCAAAGGTTATTCTTCTTTGCCGAAATGAGAAAAAATATACTGATTTGAAAAACGAAATTACAGAAAAAATTTCTGATGCGGATTTATCTTATATAATAGCTGACCTTGAGGATTTTGAGTCGGTTAAAGAAGTATGCGAAAAATTAAAAGATATAGAAATAGATTATCTTATACATAACGCAGGGGTTTATAATATTCCGAGAAAACTATGCAAAACGGGCTATAATAATATTTTTCAGACGAATTTCATTTCGCCTTATTATATGACGAAAGAACTTGGGGATAATGTCAAAAAGGTTATTGCAGTTTCAAGTATCGCCCATAATTACTCAAAAATAGATATAAAGGATATCGATTTTTCAAAAAGAAGGGCGTCAAGCAAAGTTTATGGAAACTCAAAGAGATTTTTAATGTTTTCAATGCTTGAACTTTTGAAAAAGGGAGAAATCTCTGATTTGGCAGTTGCCCACCCTGGAATAACCGTCACAAATATGACCTCTCATTACCCAAAACTGATTTATGCTATTATAAAATATCCTATGAAGATAATTTTTATGAAACCTCAAATCGCTTGCCTCAGTATTTTAAAGGCAATGTTTGAAAAATGCGATAGCAATTTTTGGATAGGACCTTCTCTTTTTGATATATGGGGAATGCCAAGGAAAAAGAAAATCCGCACCGCTAAAAAGGATGAGAGAGAAAAAATATCAGAGATTTCAGAGAAAATATATCTTGAATTGAAAGATTGATTTTCTTTTTGAAATATAGTAGAATTTTTATAAGAAAGGAAGTCGATAACTATGAAAAAAGAACGACTTATGGGGCCCGATATTGTAAGAACATTTGCCATATTATTTGTTGTGCTTCTTCATTCTACTGAGATTTTCGGAGTTTCGGGAATGTTCTTTAATAGCGTGGGAGGATATTTCTCGCTGTTTGCAAGATGCTTTGCCATTACGTGCGTGCCCTTGTTTCTTCTTTTAACGGGATATCTTCAGTGCAACAAAACCCTTTCAAAAAGCTTTTATAAAGGGATAATTCCCGTTCTCACAGGGTACGTATTTATTTCTGTTGTAACTTTATTATACCTGCCCGAGCACCACGAACTATATAGACCCACCTTTTTCGACGGCGTAAAAGGCATTCTGGATTTTACGGCAAACCCTTATTCCTGGTATGTTGAAATGTATATCGGGTTATTCCTTCTTATACCTTTTTTAAATCTGATTTATAATAATCTGAACTCTAAAAAACATAAATTAGTTCTTATCGGCACTTTGGTTTTTATAACGGGGATAACTGATTTTATAATCTCCTTTTCAAAAGAACAAAGTAAGGCGTTTATAACCCTTGATTACTGGAAGAATTTTTATCCAATAAGCTATTATTTTATTGGATGCTATATCAGAGAATATCAGCCAAAAATCAATAAAAAGCTTCATTTTGCCGCACTTTTTATTATCCCTGCGTTGATTTCACTTGGAATTTTTTATGGCTTTAAAGGTTCATATCTTCATTCCTGGACCCTTTCGGGATGGACTAATATAACAATTGTTTTACTTTCTGTTTCTTTCTTTTTATTCTTCTATGATATTGATATAAAGAATAAATTTATGAGAAATATACTCTCAGATATATCTCAGAGGTCCTTTGATATGTATCTTTTCTCCTTCATATTAGATGATATGGCTATGAGATTTTTTGTAGAAAAGGGAGTTGCCATTGAACAGTGGTATATTTTTATCGGACTTCCGTTGATTTTCCTTTCGGCTTATCTTCTTGCAAAAGGAAAACAGCTACTGTTTCTCCTTGTTCGCATTTATAAAGTGAAATTTAAGAAATAATAAAAAGCAGAGAGAATTTTCTCTCTGCTTTTTCTATTTAAAATTCTTATATACTTCAAGGCAGACGTCGGGGCGATTTGTTATAATTCCTGAAACACCCAGTTCAATAAGATGCTTCATATCATTTGGGTCGTCTATTGTATATGGATTTAGTTCAAAGCCCTTTGCCATAATTTCTTTTACCTGCTCATCGGGAACAACTCTATAATAAGGGTGAAGAGCATCGCAACCGTAAGATGCAGGGGCATCCCAGGGGGCAGGGTCTTCTTTCCAGGTGAGAAGTCCCGTTTTAACGGAAGGGTCAACTTTTTTTGAATGAACGAGGTTAGAGGGACCAAAGCTTGAGAACATTATATTTTCTTTAAATCCAAGGTCGTCTGCGATTTTAATACAGCCCTCAACGGTTTTGAATTTATCGTCGCCTTTTATTTCGATATTAAGAATGCCCTTGTAATCAATATCTTTAAGGTATTTCACAAGGTCAAAAAAGGCGGGGATTTTTGTTCCTTTAAATTTATCGCCGAAAATATCAGGATGGCAAACGTCATATTCCAAAAGTTCTTCAAAGGTATGGTCAGAAATCTCAATATCTACCTTCCCACAGCGAAGAAGGTTGCCATCGTGGGAAACAACGATAACGCCGTCTTTTGTCATATGAACGTCAATTTCGATTCCCGTTGAACCCATCTCTACCGCAAGTTTAATAGCAGGCATAGTATTTTCGGGGGCATAGGCGCTTGCGCCTCTATGGGCAAATATAATCATAAAATCACCTCGTTAAAGAACGGATATATAGGTTATTACCTCAATAAAATTATATTCATTTAGTTTATTAATATAATTATCAAAATCTTTTATATTTATTTCTTCTGTCACAATGGCAAATTCGTCTTTTTCGTTGATATCAATTTTTTCAAAATTAGAGAAAATATCGCCACAAACTTTTTCTGCCTGAGATAAGTCGGAGGTTTTCATTCTTATAAAGAATTTTTCCGAGGTTTCTTCATAAGGAAGTATAAAATCTTCCTCAGATTTTGTATAGAAAAGATTTTTTATATGGGTGGGGTGGATAGCAGCATCAATAACGTCGGCAACAACTGCGCTTGCAGTGGGAAGCTTACCTGCGCCTGAACCATAGAACATACATTCCCCAACTGCGTTGCCGTTAAGAAGAACGCCGTTGAAAACGCCTTCAACGTTTGAAAGCTGATTTTCATTGCTTACAAAGCAGGGAGAAACCGCAGCAGAAACTTTTCCGTCGGGATATTTTTTAGTTCTTGCAATAAGTTTTATAACGCTATTATATTTCTCGGCGTATTCCACGTCTTTAAGAGTTATTTTGGTTATGCCTTTTGTATAAACTTTTTCGGGATCAAAATATTTTCCAAAAGCAAGAGAAGCAAGAATAGAGATTTTTCTGCAGGCGTCAATACCTTCAACGTCGGCAGTGGGGTCCTGCTCTGCGTAGCCGTTTTTCTGCGCAAGAGAAAGCGCCTTTTGAAAATCCATATTCTCTTTAATCATTTTAGTCAGAATAAAGTTAGTCGTTCCGTTTAAAATACCGCAAATATCAATAATATCATTTGCGGCAAGACACTGATATAACGGTCTTATAATGGGGATACCGCCGCCAACGCTTGCCTCAAAGAATAGGTTAACGTTCTTTTCTTTTGCGATTTCAAAAAGCTCGTATCCATATCTTGCAACAAGTTCTTTATTTGATGTGCAAACGCTTTTTCCTGCTTTAAGAGCGCGTTTAACGTAGTCGTAAGCAAAGGTTGCGCCACCTGCAGTTTCAACAACGATTTTAACCTCAGGGTCGTTCTCGATTATAGAGAAATCTTTTATAAATCTGTCTGAAAGAGGGCTATCGGGGAATTCCTTGATATCGAGGATATATTTAATATCTATATCCTGACCTACTCTTTCGTTGATTAGTTTCTGATTTTTTAAAATTACTTCAACAACGCCACTTCCAACGACGCCGTGACCAATTATTGCTATTTTCATTTTTTCCTCCTGATATTTATTCGCTTGCAAGTATCTGAGCGTCCATAACGCCGGGCAAGTCGATTAGATTTTTCTGAATTTTTGATAAGTCAAGCAGAGAATCGGGGATTCTTACTGATAAAGTAACGTTTGCTGAGTTATTTATGGGAATAGTCTGATTTATGGTCAGAATATTTGCCGAAATATCTGCAAAGTATTTAAGTATTGATGATAAAACTCCCTGAGAATCGGTAAGAACAAAACTTATCGTTATTATTCTGCCGTGGGATTTTTCATCAAAGAGAAAGACGTAATCTCTGTATTTATAAAAAACGCTTCGGGAAAGAGAAATCATCTGGCACGCCTCGTTGACCGATTTCGCCTTCTTGGAAGAGAGGAGTGCTTTTGCCTCAATAACTTTTTCGAAAACTTCCGGAAGAATTTTCTTATTCACGAGAAGATAAGTATTATTTTCCAAAAGATGCCCTCCTTTTTGTCCTTGAAACAAATACAGTTGTTTTCAGAATGAAAACAGTATACCACAAAAATATGGGATTATCAACACTTTAATAAAAGTTTAAATAGTTCTACAAAAAAACTCTGTTTATTTTAGATATTTTATGTTATAATGCTATATGAATTAGTATATGGGAGGTAAATCAATGGAAAATAAAGAAAAAAGCAGATTAAAATTTCTTATAAATTTCTTTTATTTCGGACTTATCATAACGGTAATTATTTTATTCTTTTCTTATTTGTTGCCTGTTTTATTGCCTTTTATAATAGGTGCCTTGATTGCTTTTATGGTTGAGCCGTTAGTTAATTTTGCCCATAAAAAACTAAAAATACCAAGAAAAA
Organism: Clostridia bacterium; assembly: GCA_017554835.1. Taxonomy (GTDB): domain Bacteria; phylum Bacillota; class Clostridia; order Oscillospirales; family RGIG7773; genus RGIG7773. Next base: position 13,120 of record JAFZHO010000106.1, on the reverse strand, counting down.
TAACCTCGGCAATTATTGTTCTTGCCGTTGCGGGCGTTGGGATTTATCTGATTATCCTTCTTGGATATAAACTATACGAAGAGGCAAGAGCCATCGTTTCAAACTCTTCCGGATGGATTGCAGAGGCAACTGCCCTTTTTGATAAAGTAGGAAACAAAATAAACGGCTATATCTCTTATCTTCCATCGGATTTTGCAAAATATATCGAGAATATGAGCCAGTCTCTTGAGAACTTTATTCTTTCTATTCCGTCAAATTACGGAAAGCAGGTTATAAATTTCGTAACGAAGTTTGTTTCATCTATTCCAAGCGCAGTTCTTTCTGTTGTGATTTGTCTTATTTTCTCTTTCTTCTTTAGTGCGGACCTTGATGTTATTAAGAAATTTACGAGAGAAAATCTTCCAAAAAGAGTCAGAGGATTTTTCACCAGCACAAAAGCAGAGGTATTTAAGATTATCGGTCAGTATCTAAAATCCTACGGCAAGATTCTTCTTATAACCTTTGCAGAAATATGGATTGCATTTATGATTCTTCGGGTTGATTATGCAATCACTTTGGCATTCGTTATTGCGTTATTTGATATTCTTCCCATACTTGGCACCGGCGGCGTTCTTATTCCCTGGGCTTTGATATGCTTTATTATAGGAGATATCCCAAGAGGAATCGGACTTGCGGTTACTTATCTCGTTATTCTCCTTGTAAGGCAGATAATTGAGCCGAGAATAGTAGGAAAGCAGATAGGACTTCATCCTGTTGTTACCATTGTTGCAATGTTTACGGGACTTCGTTTATTAGGGCTTTTTGGAATGTTCCTATTCCCTATAACTATAACGCTTTTAAGAAATTTGCAAGATAAAAAAGTTATAAATCTTACTTTCTGGAAAAAAACAGAATAATAAATAACCTCCAAACAAAGCATACTAAAAAGAGACGTTTTGTTTTGGAGGTTTTTTATGTCTAAAGAAGAATTGATAATGAGCGAGGATAAGCAAAATGAGATAGAATCCTACGGCGATACCAAGGTTATAAAAAATAATAGCCTCATAAGAGCCATAACCATTATAGGTCAGATAGAGGGGCATACCATTTTGCCATCAAACGAAAAGGCAACTAAATACGAGCATATAATTCCCATGCTGGTTGATATTGAAGAAGATGACGATACAAAAGGCGTCCTCATAATCTTAAATACTGCAGGAGGAGACGTGGAGGCAGGGCTTGCCATCGCTGAAATGATTTCTACTATGAAAAAGCCAACGGTTTCTCTCGTTCTCGGTGGGGGACATTCCATCGGAGTTCCCCTTGCAGTTTCGGCAAAAAAAAGCTTTATTGCAAAAAGCGCTGCCATGACCGTTCACCCCGTGAGAATGAACGGGCTTGTTATCGGAGTGCCTCAGTCTTTTTGGTATTTTGATAAAATTCAGGAGAGAATAGTTAACTTCGTTGAAGGAAATTCAAATATTTCAAAAGAAAGATTTCTTGAAATAATGCATAATAAAGAAGAACTTGTTTCCGACGTGGGAAGTATCTTGAACGGGGAAGAAGCAGTAAAAGAGGGACTTATTGATTATGTGGGCGGTTTATCAGATGCTATGACTTGCCTTTATGAAATGATAAAAAATATAGACAAATCATAAGTTAGATAGTATAATTAAAGCAGAAAATATTTCGAGGTGCATTATGATTAAACTATCTAAAAAAGATTATATAATAGGACTTGGTGTTCTTTTTTTAACGGCAATTATTTATGCGTTGCTATTTGTCTTATATGAAATTGACGGAATGTTTATAACTTCTTTTGTTTTTGCTTTGTTATCAGAGGTTATATTTTTCCTTTCTTCCTTTATGATTAAGGAGAGCAAAATAAAATCCCTTGCAAGTCTCATTGCGGGACTAAATCTTGTTTTTTCCGTTTCTGTTTCTATCTTTTTATTCTATAAAAATATAAATCCCATTTTAGCGCTTATTATTGATATTTTTTGGTTTTTGGGAACATACGGATTTTGCGGCTACGTTATTTATAGAGATAATAAAGAAGATTTTTTGAAAGCCCGTGATAAAAAAAGGCAGGAAAAAATAATCGAGGAAGAAAAAAAGGCAGTAGCAACCTCTGATGGTAGATGCGAAAAAATTCTCTATGATTATATGGTAGATCTTAATACCAATCTTTATAAGAAAAAGATTAACGGTATTTATGAAGAGGTTTCAAAGGAAAGTTTCAGAAATCTTTCAGAAGAGAAAAAAGAGGAGATTTTATCCCTCGTTATAAAACTTGATACTCTTTTGAGAAAAGAAGATGAAAGCGCTATTGAAATTATAGAAGAGATTATGAATAAACTTGGTTAATAAAAAAAGACACGATGCATCGCATCGTGTCTTATATTATGCTTAATTATTTGCTCTGATTTAAAAGTTTCTGGATTCTTGCTCTTGCGTCAAGAAGAGGAGAAATTGAATGGTTATAGTTAAGAGTGCTGACTAACTTACCAACGAATTTAGACATATCAACCTCTCTGAACCAGGGAGCAGTTCTGACCTTTTCAGGAAGGTAAGAAAGGTTAGTTGAATATACCTTGCTGATTTTGCCTTCTTCGTAGTATTTATTGAATTTTTCGATTCCTTCGGTGAAGAAAGCGAAGGTAGTTGCAACGGAGATTTCTGCAGCGTTACGTTTTTTAAGTTCGTCAACAATATCAAAAACACTTTCTCCGGAAGCTATCATATCATCGATTATAATAATATTTTTGCCTTCAACGTCACGACCAATATATTTATGCTCAATAATTGGGTTTTTGCCGTTGACAATAGTTGAGAAATCACGTCTTTTATAGAACATACCAACATCAAGACTAAGCATATTTGCAAAGTAGATTGCTCTATCCATAGCGCCGGTATCAGGACTCATTACGATAAAGTTCTCTTTATCGATTGGAGTATTCTTATGGTCTGCCAAAAAGCATTTAAGAACAGTATAAGTAGGGAATACGTTTTCAAAGGAAACAAGTGGAATTGCGTTCTGAATAGTGGGATCATGAGCGTCAAAAGTAAGCAAGGTGGTAATTCCAAGATGCTCAAGTTCCTGAAGCGCCATAGCGCAGTCAAGAGATTCTCTGCCTTTTCTCTTATGCTGACGGGAAGAATAAAGTAGTGGCATTATAACGGTAACGCGCTCTGCCTTTCCGCCGATTGCAGAGATGACTCTTTTTATATCTCTGAAATGTTCATCAGGTCCCATATGGTTTTCGAAGCCATACATATTATAAGTGCAACTATAATTTGATATATCGCATAGGATATAGATATCCTTGCCTCTTACTGAATCAAGAATTTTAACCTTGCCTTCTCCGTTTGAGAATCGAACGTCCTGAATAGGAATAAGATAAGAAGTATTATCAGGATCTTTTCTGATAGAGCGGATATGAGCATCTATCTGCTCCCCTAATTCCTTGCAGCTTTTAAGAGCGATAATTCCAAGTGGTGAAAAATTTGATGAATCTGATGACATAATTTCAAAATCTCCTTTTTTAAACTTATATAAATATTTTAGTATTTTAAAAGGATTTTGTCAAATAATAATATGATAATTTTTTAAATTTGTAAGGTTGTATTATTTATTTTGCAAAGCGACGGGTTTTTTAGTTATTTTGTTACCAAAATATTTTATTTTGTTACCAAAATAAATGAAAAAATACTTGAAAAAAATACTATTTTGAGATAAAATTATAGTGGTTTGAACTGTTAATAAAAAATATTATATAGAGGTGACTTTTGTTATGAACAAAAAGACAATTGAAAACATTGACGTCAGAGGCAAAAGAGTATTCGTTAGATGCGATTTCAACGTGCCCCTTGATGAAAACGGAAACATTACAAACGATAACAGAATCGTTGGTGCTTTGAAAACTATCAAGTACCTAAAAGAAAACGAAGCAAAAATCATTCTTTCTTCTCATCTTGGCAGACCAAAAGGAGAAGTTAATCCAAAATATTCACTTGCACCCGTTGCAAAAAGACTTTCTGAGCTTTTAGGTTGCGAAGTTAAGATGGCAAAAGACGTTATCGGCGAAGATGCAAAAAAACTTGCTTCTGAGCTAAAAGACGGCGATATTATGCTTATCGAAAACGTTCGTTTCCATAAAGAAGAAACTAAAAACGACCCGGCATTTTCTAAAGAGCTTGCTTCAATGGCAGATATCTTCGTTAACGATGCTTTTGGAACTGCTCACAGAGCTCACTGCTCAACAACCGGTATAGCAGATTATATCCCTGCAGTATGCGGTTATCTAATCCAGAAAGAAATCGAAATCATGGGCAAAGCTCTTTCAAATCCTGAAAGACCTTTCGTTGCTATTCTTGGCGGCGCAAAAGTTTCTGATAAAATCGGCGTTATCAATAACCTTATCGAAAAAGTTGATTCTATCATTATCGGTGGCGGTATGGCTTATACATTTATCGGCGCAAAAGGCGGTAAAATCGGTAAATCCCTATTCGAAGCTGATAAAGTTGAACTTGCAAAAGAACTTATGGCAAAAGCAGAAGAAAAAGGCGTAAAACTTTATCTTCCTGTTGATACTCTTTGCGGAAAAGATTTCTCAAACGATACCGAGACTATGGTAGTTGATACTATGAATATTCCGGATGACGTTGAAGGTATGGATATCGGTCCTGAAACAAGAGAACTTTTTGCAAACGTTATCAAAGATGCTAAAACAGTTGTTTGGAACGGACCTATGGGCGTATTTGAATTCCCAACCTTTGCTCAGGGAACTTTAAGCATTGCAACTGCTCTTGCTGAAAGCGGAGCAATCACTATTATCGGTGGTGGTGACTCTGCAGCTGCTGTTACTAAACTTGGTTTCGGCGATAAAATGACTCATATTTCAACCGGTGGCGGAGCTTCTCTTGAATTCCTTGAAGGAATCGAACTTCCCGGTATTGCAGCATTAAACGATAAATAATATTTCTTTTATGTCCGAAGAAACTCTCTTCGGACATAAAATTGTTAAGAATAAAATTCGTTAATATTTGAAAGGAATTATAGAATGAAAAAAGAAGTAAGAAAAGCAGTTATCGCAGGTAACTGGAAAATGAATAAAACTCCAAAAGAAGCGGTAGAATTAATTAACGAGATAAAACCACTTGTTAAAGACGCTACCTGCGACGTTGTTGTTTGCGTGCCTTTCGTTTGTCTTGATGCAGCAGTTAAGGCCTGCGAAGGAACAAATATTAAAGTTGGCGCAGAAAATATGCATTTTGAAAAAAGCGGCGCTTTCACGGGAGAAATTTCCGCAGATATGCTAAAAGCAGTTGGCACTGAATACGTTGTTTTAGGCCATAGCGAGAGAAGACAGTATTTTGGCGAAACAGATGAAACAGTTAATAAAAAAGTTCTTGCTGCTCTTTCTAATGGATTGAAACCTATTTTATGCGTTGGCGAAACTTTGAAAGACAGAGAAAACACCATTACTAACGAGCTTGTTGCTATGCAGACTAAAATTGCACTTCTTGACGTTAGCGAAAAAGATCTTGAAAACGTTATTATCGCTTATGAACCCGTTTGGGCGATCGGAACAGGAAAAACTGCAACTTCCGACCAGGCAGACGAAGTTAACGGCGTTATCAGAAACGTTATTAAAGAGGTTTACGGTGAAGTTGCAGCCGAAAAAATCACTATTCAGTATGGCGGTTCTATGAACGCATCAAACTGCGATGAGCTTCTTTCCAAAGTGAACGTTGACGGTGGTCTTATCGGTGGTGCTTCACTAAAAGCAGCTGATTTTGCTACGATAGTTAACGCTGCTTGTAAATAAAAAGGAGTAAAACTATGAAAAAACCTGTAGCTTTAATTATAATGGACGGTTTCGGAAAAAACGATGTCAAAGAAGGAAACGCTATTTATGGCGCAAATACTCCAAATCTTGATAAACTTTTTTCAGAAAATCCTATGACCTATATAGGTGCATCCGGTCTTGACGTTGGGCTTCCCGATGGCCAGATGGGAAACTCCGAAGTAGGCCATACCAATATCGGTGCAGGGCGCGTTGTTTATCAGGAACTTGTTAGAATTTCTAAAGAAATTTCTGAGAAAAAAGTTTTTGATAACGAGGCATTTTGCGGCGCTATTGAAAACGTAAAAAATAATAATTCTGCTCTTCATTTTATCGGACTTTTGTCTGATGGTGGTGTTCATAGCCATATAGACCATTTGCTTGGACTTTGCGATATGGCAGCAGAAAAAGGCGTTGAAAAAATCTACGTTCATGCTCTTTTGGACGGACGCGACGTTTCAACAACTTCCGGTAAGGGCTTCGTTGAAGATACTAAAAACCATCTTGAAAAACTCGGCGTTGGAAAAATTGCAACAATTTGCGGAAGATACTATGCAATGGATAGAGATTTCGCCTGGGACAGAGTTGAAAAAGCTTATGCCGCTATGGTTTACGGCGAGGGAGTTAAAGCCGAAGACCCCGTTAAAGCGGTTGCTGATTCCTATGCTAACGACGTAACAGACGAGTTCGTAGTTCCCGTTGTTTGCGATGAAAACGGAACCATAAAAGAGAACGACAGCGTTATTTTCTTCAATTTCAGACCCGACAGAGCAAGACAGATAACAAGAACCTTCGTTGATGAAAACTTCGATGGTTTTGAAAGAAAAAATGGCTTTATGAAATTATACTACGTTTGTATGACTCAGTATGATGCAACAATGCCAAACGTTGAAGTTGCTTTCAAACCAACCGAACTTAAAAATACTTTCGGAGAGATTTTGAGCAAAAATAATAAAACTCAGCTTAGAATTGCAGAAACTCAGAAATACGCTCACGTAACCTTCTTCTTCAATGGTGGAGAGGAAAAAACCTTTGAGGGCGAAGATAGAGTGCTTATAAAATCTCCAGACGTTCCAACCTTCGATTTGAAACCTGAAATGAGCGCTTATGAGGTTTGCGATGCAGTAGTTGAAAAAATCGAAAGCGGAAAATATGATGCTATCGTTTTAAACTATGCTAACTGCGATATGGTAGGCCATACGGGCATCTACGAGGCAGCAGTTAAAGCCGTTGAAGCCGTTGATACCTGCGTTGGCAGAACGGTGGAAGCAGTTTTGAAAATGGGCGGAAAAGCCATAATCACTGCCGACCACGGTAACGCAGAAAAAATGATAGACGAAAACGGAGAATCATTCACTCCTCATACTACCTTCCCTGTTCCTTTTGCAGTTGTTGGCTACGAGGGCAAACTAAAAGAAAACGGCAGACTTGCCGATATTGCTCCAACTATGCTTGAACTTATGGGAATAGAACAGCCCGCAGATATGACGGGAGAAAGTCTACTAGGATAATAAAAAAAACCTTCCATATGAGTCGTACTCTAAAGGACAGAAAAAAAGAAGCACGAAAATTTCGTGCTTCTTTTTGTTTTGCCTTATACCGTAGCAAGCAGGACATTTAGGCGCCCAAATATCACTTGTTAGGAGGACCTAAACCCCTTTTATCTATCTAACAAATGTTTTATTCTCTAATAACTTCTGCTCGTCTAAATGAAATTTCTAAATGTTTTGTTTTACATTTAACAGTATCAAATTTCAAATCTAACAAATAGTGGTCGCCTTTCGTTACTATTTCATCTGATAACCACCAACCACCATTTAGTAAACTTATATCAAAATCACTTGTTTTAATTTTATAATTATAAAAGCGAATTTCTGTTATATCCGCCTCAAACAAAGCGCCATCGCAATCGATTTTTAGTATTAGGCAATTGTCCGTCGGATTCCAATCCGAATCTTTTTTTGTTGCTGAAATGATATTAGCATCGTGAAGACCGTGCTTCCAATACCACTCGGGCAAACTATTTTGAGTTTGTTTCATTAGAATCACCTCTCGACCCAATTATACTATATTTGCTCACTTTGTTCAAGTTTTATTCGCCAATAAACTGCCGAAGGCAATAGCACTCGGCGGTAGCCGAATATAACTGCAAAGCAATAGAACTCGCCGCAAGGCGAATAAAACTGGCGTTGTATCCTTACGGGTACAACGCCTATGGAAGGGTTTTATTTTATGCGTTCTAATAATTCTTGGGGGGAGGTTTCTTCCGAGGGTTCAAATCTTTTTAGTAATCGCAAACTCTGTGGAAGTCCTTTTATAATGGTATTTACTCCGAAGTCGCCGTCTAAAGTTACGTCAACGCCCATTTGGGAAAGAATAATCTCGGAAATCTGATTTTCAAATCCGAAAGGATAGCAGAAGGTGGTTACCTTTGTTCCAAGGGCGGTTTCAATCTGATTTTTGGATTTTGAAAAATCATTTATGAAATTTTCAATATATTCTTCATCGGTTTCTCCCGTTTTTTCCGAAACTCCGTATCGGAAATCCACGTCAAGCCCGTAGGAATTATGCATATCAAAGGTGTGGCTTTGGATTTCGAATATTCCTTTTTCAACGTAGGGTTTTGCCTCCTCAAATGAGAAATGAGGGAACATTGGCTTTCCTGTTTCCTTATAAGTATCTTTTCCAACGGAAACGCCGATAACGTTTATGGCACCTTTCATATTATATTTTTCAAAAATAGGGCCTGCGTATTTAAGGTTTGAGGTATATCCGTCGTCGAAAGTGATTATAATTGGCTTTTCGGGAAGTGGAGTGCCTTTTTTCACGAAATCGATTATATCCTGAAACGTTACTGCCGTGTAACCTTCATTTTTGAGAGCTTTTATATGGCTTTCAAAAAGAGAGAGGGAAATAGTAGCTGCATTTTCTGAAACAGTATCAATATTATGATAAAGCAAAACGGGAAGAGTTTTTTCTATATGGGGGATTTTCTGCTCAGTTTTGTTATCATTTGCTGTATAAAAGCCGAAGTCCTCAGGACAATACTGATTTTTGTCGTTAAATATTTTTCCGAGAATCATATCTCCCACAGAAGTTTTGAAATTATAGTTTTTATAGAAAAAACGATAATCACTATTTATGGAGTTATTACCCGAAAAGTCCCAGTAAGGCGTTATCTCGGAAAGTTCATCAAGAAAATCCTGAATATCAACCTGGTTTTTATAAGAAGGAGGCACTATAACCTGAAGATTTATATTCTTTTTATCGCAGGTTTTCTTTATTTTTTCTATATTTTCAAAAGAAATGCGGTTTTTTGAATATGAAGGAGTTTCAGGTTCGGTAAGACGCCGGATCGGTTCAATATCCCAGATATAATTATTATAATCTTTGGTGGCAGTTTTCTTAAGCGCCGTCAGAATATTTGGGATTAGCGGGTTTTCTTCAGTTATGGCAACTTCGTTATTAAGAGATAACGGGTCGAGAAGGAGAATAATATTTTTGGGGTTATGATTTTTAGAAACATAATCAAAAGCATCATAAAAATCCTCTGAAGAAAGATTATAAAAAGAGGCACCGTAATAGTTATTTAATTTTTCTATTTGAAAAGCACCGGATTTTTCGCTTCCGATTATAAAGGAATCGTAATTTTCAAGGTCTTTTATTTTGTTTTTGGGAATGAAAAATAAAAGGCATAAAATCAAAAACAAAATACCTATAATAAAAACGCTTTTCTTTTTCACGATTGACCTCCTTTCGATCTTAAAACTAAACCGCACAGGTTATTGCGCTGTGCGGTTTTTGATTAACTTATTTTACTTCGATAGTCCAACCGAAAGTATCTTCGATTTTGCCCCACTGAATACCCGTCAAAGTATCGTAAAGTTTCTGGCTAAGCTGACCGATTTTACCGCCGCCGATTTCCATAACTTTATCTTCGTATTTTAAAGTTCCAACAGGAGAAATAACTGCAGCAGTTCCGCTACCGAATACCTCAAGAAGTTTGCCATCGTCATAAGCTTTTGAAATTTCGTCGATAGTGATTCTTCTTTCGGAAACGTTCATGCCCCAGCTTTTTATAAGTTCAACAACGGATTTTCTCGTAATACCGGGAAGAATACTTCCGCAAAGAGAAGGAGTAACAACCTCGCCGTCAAGAACGAAGAAAATATTCATTGCGCCAACTTCTTCGATATATTTTCTCTCAACGCCGTCAAGCCATAGAACCTGAGAATAATTCTGCTCGTGAGCTTCTTCCTGAGCGATAAGAGAGCAAGCGTAGTTACCGCCTGTTTTAGCAAAACCTGTTCCACCTTTTACGGAGCGAACGTAGTTATCTTCAACGTAGATTTTAACGGGGTTAAGTCCTTCGGGATAGTATGGTCCTGATGGAGAAAGAATAACCGCGTAAATATATTTTGAAGATGCTTTAACGCCAAGTTTTGCCTCAGTTGCAATGATAAAAGGTCTTATGTATAAAGATGCGTTTTCAACGCTTGGAATCCAGTCTTTTTCGATATTAACAAGTTTGATAAGCCCTTCAAGAGCAAGCTCCTCATCAATAGCGGGAATGCAAAGACGTTTATTTGATTCGTTAAGACGTTTGAAGTTTTCCCAAGGTCTGAAAAGAAGGATTTTGCCATCTTCAGCACGGTAAGCTTTAAGTCCCTCGAAAACCTCCTGAGCATAGTGGAAACAAGCAGCAGCAGGGTCAAGAGAAATAGGTCCGTAAGGAACTATTCTTGCATCGTGCCAACCCATTCCCTCATCATAATCCATTAAAAACATATAGTCGGTGAAAATAGAGCCGAAGCCGAGTTTATTTTCATCAACTGGTTTTTGTTTTAAATTTGAAGTTTCGATAAATTTGATTTTATCTGACATATAAATTGCCCCTAACTTTATTTAATTAAATCATATCAATTATACAATGTTATGACCGCTTTTTCAATAAGAAATGGAAAATTATTTATTATTTTGTTTATAAGTGAATAAAATTCCAAGCATAAGAGAAATGATGATAATAACCAAAAAGATTATTTTAAGGGTGGGATTTTGGGAAACCATGGGGTATTGATAAAAAATCGCAAGAACCATAGCGATAATCATAGAAATATTTCTCAGAATTTTTGGGTTTTCGCCTTTTATGCAGTCGTAGATATAATATAAAGATGCGAGAGAAAGGCATATAGTGAGGATGATTTGATTCATTTTTTTAAAAATCCTTTCGTAAAAGTATTAAAAATATTATATACTAATATTTTATTAAAATAAACACTTGTAATTTTCGAAAGTTTGTGGTATTATATATTGGCTTGAAAAAATCACGCGCCAGTAGCTCAGTTGGATAGAGTGTTTGGCTACGAACCAAAAGGTCGGGGGTTCGAATCCCTTCTGGCGTACCAAAATAAAAGCACCATACATCGTATGGTGCTTTTATTTTTGTATTACAACAGACGGATTCGAACCCCGTAGGTTCAGAATCCCGTTTTTGATTTATTTTGCATAGCTATATGTTATGTATGGTGTTTCTCTTTTGCGTATTACAACAGACGGATTCGAACCCCATGGGTTCAGAATCCCGTTTCTACAATTTCTCGTGGGGCTTGGTGCATATCATCAAGGGTGGCAAGCCGCCCTTGATGATATGCAATTCCTGCGGAATTGATGATATACAAGGCTTCGCCTTGATTTGTTTTCAGAAAAGTGATATAATCAGTTGAACAACTCTGAGTTTGAGTAGGTGATTTTATTATGGATGCAAAACTTGAATATTGCGGTAATTATATTAAAATCAGAGATTTTCACCATTATATAGACGATGAAAAAACCGGAAATCCATATAACTGTTCATTTGATATTATGGTCAAATCAGGTGTATTTACTGGTATTGCGGACGGTTGTGAATACGATTATAAGGAATTACAGAAATTCATTGTAGCTTTAGAAGATTTAATCTCATTCAAGAGAAAAGATGTAACTTTTTGTGAGATTGGTTATGGAAACGCAATTGAATTCAAATGTGACAGAACTGGACATATTGAAGTATCCGGCGAAATACAGGGCGATGCGGGAAGTCATATTCTTAAATTTGAATTTATGACAGACCAGACAGTTTTTCCTCAGTTTATAAATGAACTAAAAAGCCTGTAAAGATCAATTTGCTCAATAGCAGTTTGACGCACCTTTTCGCTTTTCTTACCTACACTTACGCACCGTTATACTGCTCTTTCGCAAAGGAGAAGCACCATACGAAGTATGGTGCTTTTATTATGGTTTATTTTAACCGATGAGATGATCTAAATGACCGAATAGTTAAAAATCATTACCTTCTCCTCTTTTATTTGATATTATAGCTTTGTAAACAAAAAGGAGGATAACGTAAATGCAAGAAATAAAAATGACGGGACTTACAAAACGATATAAAAACCTGACTGCCGTTGATAATCTCGATTTAGAAATAAGAAAGGGAGAGGTATTTTCTCTTCTTGGAATTAACGGCGCAGGAAAAACCACCACAATAAAAATGCTTACATGCCTTGCAAAGCCGACTGAGGGAGAGGCATTTGTAGGCGGATATAGTATAATAAATAAGGCGGAGCAGGTAAAAAAGTTGATTGGGGTATCCTTGCAGGAAACTGCGGTGGCTATGAATCTTTCCGTTAAAGAAAATCTTGAGCTTATTTGTGGTATTTACGGGTTTTCCAAAGAAAAAACAAAAGATAAGATTAAAGAGTTTTCGGAAAAATTTGCTCTTGATTCAGTCCTGAAAAGAAAAGCCGGCAAGCTATCAGGCGGATTTCAGCGTCGTGTCAGTATTGCTATGGCTCTTATAAGTGAACCTGAGATTTTGTTTCTTGACGAGCCCACTCTTGGGCTGGATGTAATTGCAAGATATGAATTATGGCAGGTGATTAACTCTTTGAAGGGTAAAGTGACTATTGTTCTGACAACTCATTATATGGAGGAAGCCCAGGAACTTTCTGACCGCATCGGTATTATGAAAAAGGGCAGACTTCTTGCTGTGGGAACTGTGGATGAGCTTATTGCCGTTACAGGAGAGGAGAATTTTGAAAAGGCCTTTGTTTCTATTGTAAAGGAGGAGGCGTTATGAGAATGATAATGTTTGCCAGAAGATGTTCAAAAGAGATTTTGCGAGATCCAATAAATCTATGTTTCGGCTTGGGGTTTCCTCTTGTTTTGCTTCTTCTTCTCAGTGTAATACAAAAAAACATTCCTGTAAGCTTATTTGAGATTAATATACTTACTCCCGGTATTACTGTATTTGGACT
>JAFZHO010000105.1 GCA_017554835.1 Clostridia bacterium | reverse complement strand
GCTATCAGAATTACTGTCCACTCTAAAGTGGTTTTTCTCTGAGTATTACTCAAATTCATTTTCGGGTACGTTGTTTAATTTTCAAGGTCCTATTTCCCTACCACCATTGCGGCAGGAACTCTATTATACCTCGGAAAAATACCTTTGTCAAGCCTTTTTTCAAAGTTTTTTTGGTTTTTTCCGGTTTTTTGCCTCTTTAAGCGGCAACCCACTTAATATACCACACCTCTCCTCTCTATGTCAACCCCTTTTTTGAAAAAATACAATTTATTTTCTTTACGAATTTATTGACATTTCCTGCCTTTATGATAGACTTTATTTATAATAGGAAAGGAGTTTTAATTATGAAAAAAATTATTGTATGCCTATTAATAATATGTATGGTTTTTGCCAGCATGCCTGTTTCAGTTGTTTCAGCAGAAGCAACAGGCCCTATCAAAGGTGAAGACTACGTTCAGGACGACGTTACCTATACATACCTGGGTGAATGCACTCTTGAAGAGATTTTCATCTCCGTTTCTGACGAAAGTTCCTGGGGATACCAGGGAGAAGGTTCATACTGGTTATGGAATCAGAAAACTCAGACCCTGACCTTGCATAACGCTGCAGCTCTTGGATTATCCATAGTTGGCGCTGAATTTTCCGGCAAACCAGTAACCATTCTTCTTGAGGAACAAGCCGCTATTTTAAATGACTCTGTCTCTCTCAACACCGCAATTTATTGCGATGGTGATCTCGTCATAACAGGAGAAGGAACGCTATCTGTTCTTCAGGTATCTACAACAGACGAGTCAATTTACTCCAGCACAATATCATGTCTGGACCTTATCATAAGTGGTGCTAACATAACTCTTGCTTCTCTGCTAAACGAAAACGGAAGTATTGACGCAAATAATATAAACATCATTAACGGTGCCAACGTAACTATTGCGTCGATGTCCTCATATTATACGCGTTTTCTTTATTGCGACAATCTTTTAATCAAAGATAGTACCGTTAAATGCAGTGCTTTATGCAGTATAATTGACGAGAGCAATTATTGCGACGGATTCGAAGTTAATAATAATGCAACAATCGAAAACAGCATTGTAAAAATGGATATGGCAAGTGAGTTTACTGACGTTTACGGAATATACGTTTATGACGGCAATTTGGTAATCAATCGCGGCTCTGCAATTATACTTAATATGCAGTCCATCTATTCTTACGGAATCTCAGCCCCAAAAATAATAATCGATAACGCTTATATAAATTCTAACGGTGGAGTTATGACCTCCTGGGGTTCCCTTGGATATATAGAAACAAGCGACGAATTTATTGAATATTGGATTATAACGCCTGAAATATCTATCACAAACGACGTTATTATTACAGATGGTGCTGCTTTAACGTATAACGATTGTGAAAACACTTATGAATTTGATGATATGGTGACAATTATGTCTTCAGATCAGGAAGCAGAGGAATTTACCATAGCTCCAAGAACTTACGACGACATAAATGCCAACGACTGGTTCGCCTCCGCGACAGGTTTTGTTACTGCAAGAGGACTTTTCAAAGGCGTGAGCGACACTGACTTCGACCCTAACGGAAAATTCACCCGTGGTCAGATGATGATGCTTCTTGCTCGTATGGCAGGTGCTGATACTACTCCTCCAGAAGGCAAACCCTGGTACGAAGGAGCAAGATTATGGGCAATTGAAGCAGGCGTTTCCGACGGAACAAACCCTGAAGATTATATCACCCGTGAACAGCTTGTTACTATGCTTTGGAACTTCCTCGGAAAGCCCGGTGAAGAATTAGGAGAATTAGGAGATATCGTATTACTCTTTGACGATGCAGATAAAATTGAGCCCTGGGCAGAAAACGCTATCAGCTGGGCAGTTTTAAACCAGGTAGTTTCAGGTAAAGGCGACAACAAATTCGACCCCGATGGAACTGCAACTCGTGCCGAAGCGTCTCAGCTTATGATGAACTTTTTCCTAAATTATATAGAAATATAATATTAGAAAACCCCTTCAGAGAAATCTGAAGGGGTTTTATTTTTATTCGTTTGTTGTATCAGGATCGGGATCGGGTTCGGGTTCGGGCTCGGGTTCCGTCTCTTCCTCAGGAGGAGTTGGCTCGTCTTCCTTTGGTTCCTCAGGGTCTTCTACCGGCTTTTCGGGCTCTTCTATTGGCTCATCCTCGGGAGGAGTTGGGTCGTCTTCTTTTGGTTCTTCTTCTTTATTATCAATAGGATCTTTTGAAGGATTTTCGTCTTCGGGGTCTTTTTTCGGTTCATCGTCTTTGTCATCATCTTTGTCTGAACTATCATCCTGACCTTTTCCGTAGTCTATATCAGTATAGCCGTAAACCTCTTCTTTAACGTTTTCGGGATCGCCGCCAAACAAGGTGCAGAACTCTTCTTTAACACCTTCTATATCAGCTATAAAATAAGAAGTTCTATTAATATATCTTGACTGACCGGGCATTTTTACGTTATTTATTTCTTCCATATTCAGCTTTTTAATACTTGAAAGATAATTCATCATATCGCCAACGGTTATATTTGTTTCGGCATATTTTGAAATCTCTTTAAAGATATCTACCGCCTTTGAAAGATATTCAGGTTTGAATTTCTGCTCCATAAGAGCAATCATAAAGTCACGCTGAACTTCGATTCTCTTATAATCGCCCATTGCATAGCCGTATCTATATCGCACCACCTGCTCAGCTTTTTTACCGTCCAGAATCTGAACGCCTTTTTCAAGATCGATATAAAGGTCTTGGGTTGGGTCACTATATTTCATTCTCATTGGAACGTCAAACTCAACGCCGCCGAGAATATCGATAATATTTCTAAATCCCGTAAAATCAACAAGAGCATAATGATGAATCGGAATACCCGTCATATCTTTTATATTCTGGATAAGAAGCCCCAAACTGCCGAAAGGAATACTTGCGTTAAGTTTCTGGGCTCTGTTTTTAATTTTAATCTTTGTATCACGGGGAATGGAGGTAATAGTTAGTTTATTTTCCTCCGTATCAAGAGAGAAAAGCATCATAGTATCCGTTCTTCTTCTTGATTCGTCTGTTCCGAGAAGAAGGATATTAACGGTCTTGCCTTCCACCTTTGTCATAGAACCAAGAACGTCACCACTCTGAGCGTTTTTATTGTTTATGGCATTTATTATGGCTATTCCGCATCCTGAAACGATGGAAATAACCAGAATAAAAGAAACTATACTTGCAATAATTGTTTTCTTTTTTGACGTCACGATTATTACTTCCTTTCCTTATTAAAAATAGGGTCACTTATTATTATAATACAACAAATAAAAAAGAACAAGGATTTTTTCCTTGTTCTTTTATTCTTAGTTTTCTTTTTTGGCAATTTCTCTTGCGCTTGTTTTGCCTTCGGGTTTGATTTCTCCCGCTTTCATAAGGACGGTCTTGGTTAAGAAAGGACCAACAAGTTCATAAATCAAAACGGAGAACAAAGTAATATTTGCAACTATAAGCCCTTCGGGACCAAGCTCCTCGGCTTTTAGCGCCATTCCAAGAGCAACCCCCGCCTGAGGTAGAAGAGTTATTCCAAGATATTTTACTATATTTTTATCGCATTTAACTGATTTTGCGCTTAAAAACGCGCCTACGTATTTACCCAACGAACGAACAAGGATATAAACAAGGCCAATTAAAACAACGACAGAATCCTTAAAGGTTGCAAGTTCAAGTTCTGCACCGCTTATAACAAAGAACAAAACGAAAAGGGGTGCTGTCCATCTATCGATTCTGTCCATAAGCTCTTCCGAGAAATCACACATATTGCAAAATACCGTTCCAAGCATCATACAAACAAGAAGAGAGGAGAATGCGATTTTAATTCCGCCTATATTAAAGGTAACCATTGAAAGAGCAACAGTCAATAAAACAAAAGTCACGGACATTGCAAGTCTTTTTGAACGGGAATGGAAGAATCTCTCGAAAAAGGTAAACAAAACTCCCATTATATAACCCAGAGCAAGAGATAACACCACTTCCAAAATCGGTTCAACGATTACGGAAATCATATCAATCTCACCCATAAGAATAGCTTTTGCAACTCCGAATGAAATAGCGAATAAAACAAGTCCTACCGCATCGTCAAGAGCAACTACGGGAAGAAGAATATCCGTGATAGGTCCTTTCGCCTTATACTGACGGACAACCATCAAAGTAGCGGCGGGTGCAGTCGCAGAGGCAACTGCGCCAAGAATAATCGCGGAAGGTAGAGGCAATTTATCGGGAATCAGAAAATGAAGTCCGATTAATGCTCCATCTACCATCAAAGTTGCCATAACCGCTTGAAAAATACCAACTACGGTTGCCTGCTTTCCTATTTTTTTAAGTTGGGATAAGCGAAACTCATTTCCTATTGAAAAAGCAATAAATCCTAACGCAACGTCGGATAAAATTTTATATGATTTTATATCTTCCATACTGATAAAACCAAATCCGGGAAGACCAATTCTTCCAAGAAGATAGGGTCCTACCAGAATACCTGCAACAAGATAGGCAGTAACCGCAGGAAGTTTCACGATTTTTGCAAGTCGGGAAAGCATAAGTCCTGCAAAAATAGCAATAGAAAGTGAAAGTAATATCTGCATAAAAACTCCTCCTATAAATTCAAACAAAATAAAAGAAGGTCTCGTCATGGAGGCCTTCTTTTTTAAGGTCTTCTTAAAAACCTGGTTAATTATATCACAACGAAAAAAGTAATTCAATAGGGTTTCTGTTGTCTTTTTCTAAAAAAAATATGGTATTTTTCTACTATGAGTTGTATAATGTAATTAAATAATTTTAAATCCAACAAAAAAGGAGAAAATATTATGGATAGAATCGTAAAAATCGGCATCATCGGTTGCGGTGGTATCGCAAACGGAAAGCATATGCCCTCTTTATCAAAACTTAAAAACGTTGAAATGATTGCATTTTGCGATATCGTTCCCCAGCGCGCTGAAAAAGCCAAAGAAAAATACGGAACACCTGATGCAAAAGTTTATACCGATTATAAAGAACTTCTTAAAAACCCCGAAATCGAAGTTGTTCACGTTTTAACTCCTAATCGCGAACACGCCCAGATGACTATCGATGCCCTTTATGCAGACAAACACGTTATGTGTGAAAAACCTATGGCAAAAACTGCAGAAGATGCGAGAAGAATGTGTGAAGCTGCAAAGAAAACAGGCAAAAAACTTACCATCGGATATCAACACAGACAAAAACCTCAGAGCATTTTTGCAAAAAATTATATTGATACAGGCGCAGTCGGCGAGATATATTATGCCAACTGCCTTGCAACCCGTAGAAGAGGAACTCCTAACTGGGGCGTTTTTCTTGACGAGGATGCTCAGGGTGGCGGACCAATTATTGATATTGCAACCCATTCTCTTGATTTAACCCTATTTCTTATGAATAACTATGAGCCGGAGCTTGTTATCGGAAAAACTCATAAAAAGCTTGAGCACCCCGAAGCAGGAAATATCTGGGGAGATAACGGCGTCAGCACTACTCCTCTCGAAGAGGCGGCTTGCGCTTTTATCCGTATGAAAAACGGAGCAACTATTCTTCTTGAAACGAGCTGGGCTCTTAATACTTCCGAACCTATAGAAGAAGGCAGCTGCGTTCTTTGCGGAAGCCGAGAAGGTCTTGAAATTAAAAATAACGTTCTTAAAGTAAATAAAATCGAACTTGGTCACCAGACGGAAACCATCGTTGATACATCTGCAGGGGGCGTTGCCTTTTATGACGGAGCAGGCGCAAGCTCCTCCGACGTGGAAGCAGCAAACTGGATTAAAGCAGTAATCGACGATACTCAGCCATACGTTCTTCCTGAGCAGGCATGCGTCGTTTCCGAAATTCTTGAAGCGATCTACGAATCTTCAAAAACAGGAAAACCCGTTTATTTTGATTAAATCCATATGTTAAAATAAAAAAACTGAGGTCTCAGACCTCAGTTTTTTGTTCTTCTATTATATTTTTAACCCAGAATCCGCTTCTGATAAATATAATTCCAACAAACGCTTTTATAATTGCTATTCCCTGCATTATTGCAAAAAGATATAAGAACGGAATTGCCGTAAATCTCGTAAGAATAAAGGCGATAGCAACGTTTCCGCACCAGGTAAAACCGCAGTCGAAAATAAAGGTAGTCATCATTTTTCCGCCTGAACGCATAGCAAAATACGAAGCGTGCGCCAATGCATCAAAAGGCATGGAAATGGCCGTTAACTGCATAAGCCGCGTTGCAAGGTGGCGAATTTCCTCGCCCGTATTATAAACCATAGGAATAT
>JAFZHO010000104.1 GCA_017554835.1 Clostridia bacterium | reverse complement strand
CAACCTGCTGATTACAAGTCAGCTGCTCTGCCTGTTGAGCTACACCAGCATTTTTCAAACGCTATAAGATTATAGCACTTATAGTCTTTGTTGTCAACACTTTTTTTCAAATTTCTGAAAAATAATATTTTCCTTTTTTATTTGCAGTAGAATATGAAACCCTACCCTGCAAATTGCTGCAATAAAAAAGTCCTCGGAAATTCCGAAGACTTTTTGACTTTTTTGTTATTATCTCAAAACAACAATGTTAAGCAATACAACAAGCACTGCAAATACGCTTGCCATAATAGTAGTAAATCTGGAAAGCTTAGCTTCTTTGCTTGCGCCTTTTCCGCTGCCGAAGAAAGATTCGCTATTTCCAGTTACAACTCCGCTCATATTTGAGTTTTTTGAATCCTGCATCATTATAACAACTATTAATATAATGCCTACTATTAAAGTAGCAATCCCAATCAAAATCTGAAAGATTCCCATAATTTCGCCTCCAATTATTTTTAGACAGTATGATTAATATACCACACTTTTTTATACTTTGCAAGTATTTTTTTGTTTTTTTATTCCTCGATTATAGTTTCTTCCTCAATATCCTCTGCGCCGGGGATAATTTCATCCTCCTGAGCATCCTCAGAAACGGTCTGATTTCCCATAAGCATCTCGTAATACTGCTCTTTTGTTATAAGAACTTTTCGTGGTTTGCTTCCTTCGTAAGGTCCCACGATTCCTTTTTCGTATAATTCATCCAGTATTCTTGCGGCTCTTGCGTAGCCAAGTTTCAGCTTTCTCTGAAGAAAAGTTGCCGAGGCGTTTTGCTCTTCCACCACGTATTCTACCGCTTTTGTGAATAATTCGTCAACCTCGTCATCGGACTCTGCTTTTTCCGGTTTTTTGCCGCTTTGCTCTCTTGCAAGGGTTTCGTTTTCGATATGCTCAACTATACTCTGGTCGTATTTAATCTCGCTCTGATCCTGCTTGATAAAGTCAACGATTTTTTCCGTTTCCTTATCGCTTATGAAACAGCACTGAACACGAAGAGGTTTAGACATTCCAACAGGGTTAAACAGCATATCCCCTCTGCCAAGAAGCTTATCTGCTCCTGCGGCATCAAGAATAATTCTTGAATCCGTCTGAGAAGAAACGGTAAGGGCGATTCTCGATGGGATATTGGCCTTGATAGTTCCCGTAATAACGTCAACGGAAGGTCTCTGAGTCGCTATAATCAGATGCATTCCTGCGGCACGGGCCATCTGAGCAAGTCGGCAAATCGCATCCTCAACCTCTTTTGGCGCTGCCATCATCAAGTCTGCAAGCTCATCGATGATTATAACGATTTTTTCCATTGGTTTTATATTGCTTCCCTCTTTGCAAAGCTTATTGAAGCCCGTAATATCACGAACTCCGAACTCGGCAAAAAGATTATATCTTTTAAGCATTTCTCCCACTGCCCAGTTAAGTGCGCTTGCGGCTTTTTTCGGATTTGTTACAACGGGGATAAGAAGATGGGGAATCCCGTTATATACTCCGAATTCAACCATTTTGGGGTCGATAAGCATAAGTTTTACCTTATCGGGAGAGTTTTTATAGATTATACTTGTTATGATAGAGTTTGTGCAAACGCTCTTACCTGAACCCGTTGCACCTGCTATCAGAAGATGAGGCATTTTTGAAAGGTCAGCGGTAACAACGTTTCCCGAAATATCTTTTCCAAGAACGAAGGTAAGCTCGCCTTTTGCTTTTTTGAAATCGTCTGATTCAAGCATTTCTCTTATTGTGACTGATTCGGACTGCTTATTTGGAATTTCGATACCAACTGCGGCCTTGCCCGGAATTGGCGCCTCAATTCTCACTCCCTCTGCGGCAAGTGATAGGGCAATATCGTTTGAAAGAGAGGTTATTTTGGAGATTTTAACTCCCGTTTTTGGTTGAAGCTCGTATCTTGTTACCCGTGGGCCGGGAACGATATTTATAACCGTTGTTTCAACTCCGAATGAACGAAGAGTGGAAACGAGTTTTTCTGCGTTTTCTTCAAGGTCGGTCAGAGAATGCCCTGCTTTTGGCGGGATTTTTTCGAGAAGGGTTGTTGGCGGGTAGTTATACATTGCAATCTGCCCTTCGCCGTCTTTCGTATTGATTTCGCCCTCGATTTCTCTTGAGCCCTTTGTTATTTCCGCTTTGGTCATTTTTTCGTCAATCTGCTCTTTCAGATCCGTTGCAGAAAGCGTCTCGGCGGTGCTTGGTTTTTCTTTCGAAGATTTTTCTTTTTCTTCTTTATTAAGAGAGCTTATTATCTTTTTAATATCAGGGTTTATGGGCTCGGATTCTTTTTTTACCGGCTCGTCATCAATTGGAATATCAACGATTTTTCTTCTTTTTGGTTTTTCTTCTGTTTCTTCCCGGGGTTGTTCTTCTTTTCTTTGGAACAGTTTGAATAATCCGTTAATAAATAAAAAGTCGATAATTTCCTTAACGGTTATACCCGTCGTCACAATAACGCAAAGGCAGATAACAACGGCAAGCAAAATTCCCGTTCCCACTTTTCCGATAAGCTGAGAAAGAAAATAGCTCACTCCTCCGCAGATTACCCCTCCCGATGAGAAGGAAAGACCGCTTTCGAATAATTCTTTTACTCCCATTTCCCCTTTATAGAAGAAGGAATTTATAATACCAACGGTCAGAACAAGGGCAACTCCTAAAACCACCGTTGAGATATATGTCTTTTTCTCTTTATCAAGGGCGATATCAAGCCCAACAAGAAATAAAACAACAGGAACTGCATATCCACCAAGACCAAAAAGTCCGAAAAGGCAATTTTTAAGCCAGGTGCCTGCCATTCCCATAAAGTTTGTTATAAGAGCAAAAAGCAGAAAAATACCCACTGCCATTAAGCATAGGGAAATCGCCTGCTTTTTAAAGTTATTTATTCTTTCTTCTCTGATAGCTTGTCTGGATTTTCTGCCTCTCTGAGCCATATTTTTACCCCTCAAAATAATAGTGATATTATATTATAGCATATCCTGAAATATTTTTCCATAAAATTAAACAATATGATATAATAAAGAAAAAAGGAGGTTAGCTATGAAAAGAAAGCTTATTATAATTACTTCAATAATTTCAGCGATTCTTGTTTTAGGATTTTGCCTTTTTCTTTTAGTATTAAGGCCGAATATAGTTAACTCCATTCTCTCAAAGGCAGAGATTTATATGGACCAAAAGGACTATATAAATGCAAAAAAAGAGATTTCCCTTGCTCTTTCTCTTCATAGCGAAAACCTTGATGCCCATATTCTCAATTACCGTCTTCTTCTCATAACGGGAAATGAAGAAGAAATTCTTGAATTTTCGAAAAACGCTTATTCCAAAACGAAGAATCAGTTTTTCAAAAATCTCTCCCGTGACTATGAAAAAGAAAGTGATTTTCCCCGACTTAATTTTGAAAGCGGTAACTACGCAGAAGAATTTATAGTAAAAATCATTAACCAAAAAGACGGGGAAGAAATCTATTACGTAAAAAACGGCGTAAGAGGAATTTATAGAGGAGAAATCCATATTCCAAAAGGACGAACTCAGCTTCTTTTATCAAGAGAAGGAGAAAAAGGGGGCAAGGAATATATCTTCTTCGTGGGAGATGCTACGGAAAAAGCCACCCTTTCCCACCAGAGCGGAATTTATGACGCTCCTTTCTATCTCAATATAACAAGCGAGGGAGAGATTTTTTATACTCTCGACGGACTTTCTCCCACGGATAAAAGTGAAAAATATACCTCTCCTATCAAAATCGAAAAAACCACCATACTT
>JAFZHO010000103.1 GCA_017554835.1 Clostridia bacterium | reverse complement strand
CACAGGGAAGGCTCTTTGAATTGAACAGAAAGGAGAGCAGTTTATGAAAAAAGTGATCGTTCCCAAGGACGTAAGAAAAAGAGCACGCCGTACTCTTTATTCGAGACTCGCAAATTTAGCATTTCTCCTCACTTTTGCATACGTAATAATTGACTACATATACGAAGGGCTTAAAACCACAAATTTCGGTAATCTTTCGGCTACAATTTTTCTTATCCTTATCGTTCCTTTTTGGATATCAGGAGTTCCCATGAAGCTTATGGAGCCGGATTGGTATGGAAAAATAATCATGACGGAGCTTGAAAACAACGACCCTGCCAAAGTCGATAATCATAGCGTTCCCCCCATTTCTGTGAAAGTTTTAGTTCGAACCTCTGATGGAAAACTATACGAGAGGGAGGTTTTCGACGAGGGTGAGTTTTTCTATGGAGAAAGAGAAAGAGTGTATAAAGAAGGAGATCGGGTCGTTCACGTACGGTGGACTGATTATCTAATGCCTGTGAGAGACGAAAAGGACGACCGCCCCGTTGCTTGCGTTATTTGCGGAAATAAATCAAAAAAAGGAAGTAAAAGCTGCCGTTGCTGCGGTTCTTCACTTTGTATAAAAGTGATCGATGTAAAAAATGAGATACATTAATTATTCTATAAGCTGGTTTGCTACTGTTTTTTCTCTTTCATTTTATTATAAAATGTTTGGGGATATATTTTATGCCGTTTATTCTCAACCAAGTATGAACAGTATTATAAACGGGGGAAGTTCTGCGAGAATGCCGGAATTTAACTGGAAGATCAATGTTTATATCTGGTTGTTTTGCGTCTTTATTACGGGAATCGCCATCGGTCTCATTATGGACGGAGTATGCAAAGATCATAATAAAGACAGAAAGAGAATATCCCTGCCCGCTATTATCATTACCCAAGGGATTTGTGCTGTAGTTTACGTTCTTTTCGGAATGATTTCCGGACATAACGAACTATTCTTTACTCTTGAACGGTTTTTGGGAGAAATTCTTTTTGATATTCTTCCGTCATTCTATCCGCCACGGGAATATTTCGGTCTCGCAATTGTTCATGCTCTTATTTTTTCTATAGTTTCATTATATTTTTACCTTACAGAACGAAAAAGGCAGAATATCATTATAGAAAAGGAAATAGCACACAGAAAAGAAAGAGAAAATCAGGCGTGATTTTTGAATAATCAATAAAAAGCAAGGCCAACCATTGCGGCTGCGCCTACAACATCCTTTTTGCATGGAGCGATAAATTGTGGAGGTTGCAGGCGATGTTGATATCTCGTAGGGGCGACCTGCGGTCGCCTTTATATCTGCACGAGAACTGAATATCAAATACAGTTAAGCTTGGTTTGATAATAATTGTGCTGATGTGAAGGCGACCGCAGGTCGCCCCTACGAGTTTCTCCACTCTTTCAAACTCCGATTTGTCGGTCGATTTTTCAAAAATATATAGCATATAGGAATCCAAGCAGGGTGTGACAGTCAATGTCACATCCTGTTTTTGCATTTGCCGCTGTTTTTTCGGCAAGATGCTACATAATAGGGAAGTACCATTATTCGACAAGTGCATAATCTCATTTTCTGCAAGAGCATAAAACAAATGTTCAGTTAGGGAAATGATAAAAAATGGTAAATATGTCAAAAAATGGGCGGGAAATTAGGTTAAAAATAACAT
>JAFZHO010000102.1 GCA_017554835.1 Clostridia bacterium | reverse complement strand
ATATAAAAGGTGATTAAATGAATTTTCATAAAGGCGCCTATCAGGAGTTTGCCAAGGTAGTTTCTTCTTCTTTTATTTATTACGAAAGCAAAAAAGACTATAACGAGGAGTATATTTGTTTTAGAATATACGAATCGTATTATAATAAAAGCAAAGAAACCGTCTGGTCAAGCGAAAATGATGGCAAAATTCAGAGATTTAACGAGATTTCTGCTAAACGAGAAAATCTTCTTGAAAAAGATAATATTTTCAATCTTTATAAGGATATTTTATATATTGAGATAGATTTTGATAAAAAAGATAAAAAGAAGGTTTTTCAATGCCTTGATATTCTTTTTGATATTCTGAAAAGCTACGGTTTTAAGGATAAAGAAAAAAAGAATAATCTTAAAAAAGCCGAGAAAGAGTTTTTCAAATCCTTGAAAAAAACGGCGGATTAAAGGAGCTAAAGAAATATGAATATTATAGAAGGCGAACATATTATAGACGTTGACGTTAATCAGGAGGTGCGTGATTCCTTCTTGCAGTATGCAATGAGCGTTATCGTAAGCCGTGCCCTACCTGACGTTCGAGACGGACTTAAACCCGTTCATAGAAGAATATTATTCTCCTCATTTGAGGACGGTCATACCCCCGATAAACCATATAATAAATCTGCGGCAACCGTTGGAACGGTGCTTGCAAAATACCATCCTCACGGTGATGCTTCAGTTTATGATGCTATGGTTCGACTTGCTCAGGATTTCTCACTAAGATATCCTCTTATTGACGGGCAGGGTAACTTTGGTTCTATCGATGGCGATGCCCCTGCGGCATATCGTTATACCGAGGCAAGACTTGATAAAATGTCTATGCATCTTTTATCAGATATTTATAAGGATACGGTTGATTTTATCCCAAGTTTCGATGATAAGAGAAAAGAACCGGAAGTTTTGCCATCAAGATTCCCTAACCTTCTTGTAAATGGGTCTACGGGTATCGCAGTTGGTATGGCGACTTCTATTCCGCCGCATAACCTTTGCGAAGTTATTGATGCTATCACTATGATGCTTGATAACCCGGAATGCGAAATCGGAGATATTATGGAGATTATTCAGGGTCCTGATTTCCCAACGGGTGGCGTAGTTATGGGCAAGGCGGGTATCAGAGCCGCTTATTATACGGGCCGAAGCAAAATTACTCTTCGTGCAAAGGCAAGAATCGAAGAAACCAAAAACGACAGATATCAGATAGTTGTAACTGAGATTCCTTATATGGTTAATAAGGCAAAGCTTGTTGAAAGTATTGCTGAATGCCATAAAACAAAACGCGTTGAGGGAATTGATGATCTTCATGATAATACGGGCAGAAACGGTCTCGAAATTATTATCAAACTTAAAAAAGATGCAAATCCTCAGGTGGTTTTGAATCAGTTATTCTCATATACTCAGCTTCAGACTACTGTTTCTGTTATTATGCTTGCCCTTGTTAATGGGCAGCCAAAGGTTCTTAACCTTAAGGAGATGCTTGAAGAGTATATCAACTTCCAGCGTGAAGTTATAACAAGAAGAACAAGATTCGACCTTAAAAAAGCTCAGGACAGAGCCCATATTCTTGAGGGTTACAGAAAAGCCCTTGATTATATCGATGAGGTAGTAAGAATTATCAGAGCATCAAAAACTATTGCTGAGGCAAAATCTTCGCTTATGGAGAGATTTGAGTTTTCTGATATTCAGGCCCAGAGAATCGTTGAAATGCGACTTGGCCAGTTGACAGGACTTTCCCGTCAGGAAATTGACGACGAATACGCAGAAAAACTTGAACTTATAAAAGATTATACCGATATTCTTGCAAACCCTGCCAGAGTGGACGGCGTTATCAAAGAAGAAATCAACGAAATCAAAGATAAATTCGGCGACGAAAGAAGAACTGAGATTTGTCCTATTTCTAACGAAATTGATATCGAAGACCTTATCGAAGAGGAAGAATGCGTTATCACTCTTACTCACTTCGGTTATATTAAGCGCCTTCCCGTTAATACTTATAAGGCCCAGCATAGAGGCGGCCGTGGTATTACCGCTATGACAACGAGGGAAGAGGATTTCGTGGAAGAATTATTTATGGCTTCTACCCACGATATTATAATGTTCTTCACTTCAAAGGGCAGAGTTTATAAACTAAAAGGATACGAAATTCCCGAATCATCAAGAACTGCAAAGGGAATGAATATTATAAATCTTCTTGAAATGGATTCTGATGAAAAAATCTCTGCAATGATTAAAATCAGAAATTTCGAAAATCAGTTTCTCGTTATGGTTACCAAAAACGGTATCATTAAAAGAACTGCCATCGAAGAATACGCAACAACAAGAAAAGGCGGCGTGAGAGCAATCGTTCTTGATGAGGATGACGAGCTTGTTAAAGTTGAGCTTACCTCAGGCGAGGATAACCTCATAGTAGGAACAAGAGGCGGTCAGGCAATCAGATTCTCCGAAGACGACGTTCGAACTATGGGCCGTGTAACAAGAGGCGTTCGTGGTATAAAACTTAAAGACGAAGACTATGTTATCGGAATGAATAAAGTAAACGATGAAGGCAAGCTTCTTATCGTTACTGAAAACGGTTTTGCGAAACGAACAGAAATCTCTGAATATAAACTTCAGGCAAGAGGCGGAAAAGGCGTAACAAGTTACGCTCTATCCGATAAAACGGGTCTCGTTGCGGGAATGAATATAGTCAAAGAGGATGAGGATATTATGATGATTTCCTCTGACGGAATTATAATCCGTATGCCCGTTTCCGAGGTAAACGTTTATAAGAGAGTTACTCAGGGCGTTAAGGTAATGCGCCTTAACGAAGGGGTAACCGTTGTTACAATCGGAAAAACCGCAAAAGAAGAAGAGGACTCCTCTGAAGAAATCGAAGAAGAAACCTCTTCGGAAGAATAAATTTTAATAGAATTATAAAAACTCCACTTTTTTGAGTGGAGTTTTTTGTGTTCATCTTCAATTTATCAAGTATTTCTCTGAAAGACGGGCGATTCGTGAATCGCCACTACGATTATACGCTCACGAAAGCTTCCCCTGTGTAAAGGGAGGTGGGGTGCGAAGCAACTTGGAGGGGTTGTTTATAAGGATTGTAAAAACAAAGCAACGTTTTTTCGCCTTTTTCAGAAGATTTTTGGAGAAGTTATTTTTATTCCCTGCCGGGAGGCCTACTTTTGTTCGACAAAAGTAGCAAAAACGCGGGGGATTTCGATTTCCCCCGCACACCCCTTAAACGACGCAGGGGGATTCCCCCTGGACCCCCTTCTTCTCGGCGGGGTTATATGAGCGGGATGCTATATAAAGAGAATAGTCTCTTGCACGCAGAATAAAATTTTTTTCGAATGAAACGGGAGATTCGTGAATCGCCCCTACAGTAAGGACAAAAGGCTAAGTCTATACTTGCCTCTCACGTTGGGAGAGGTGGCCGAGAGAAACGAGGACGGAGAGGGTGCCTTTATTACCTGAGATTGCAAGGATTTATAAGGGATAAACCCTCGATTCTGAGGGATTTTTGCGAAAAAAGATAGAAAAACAGTCGAAAACTTTGTCGATGGAATTATATGGAAATTAATAAAAAACTATGTTATACTGATTATGGACAAGGGGAAAAGAAAACCGAGGTGCAAAAATGGATAAAAAAGGAAAAACCAAACATAAAACGGTTTATATTTCCCCGTCAAAGATTATTGCAAACGCAAATCAGCCGAGAAAAGTATTTTCTCAGAAAAAAATCGATGCTCTTGCAAATAGCATCAGAGAAGATGGGCTTATTTCCCCAATCTCCGTTCGCCCTGCCGAAAACGGTATGTTTGAGCTTATTGCGGGAGAAAGACGGCTTCGGGCTTGTATTCAGGTGGGGTATCGGCGGATTCCCTGCATAGTATCAAAGGCAACGGAAAAAGAATCTGCAACTCTTGCTCTTTCCGAGAATCTTCTTCGTGAGGATTTGAACTTTTTTGAGGAAGCGTTGGCTCTGGAAAACCTTTTGAAAGAGTTTGGCTATACTCAGGAGGAACTTGCTAAAAAACTTGGAATGAGTCAGTCCGCCGTTGCAAATAAAATCCGGCTTCTGAAACTTCCTATTACGATAAAGGAAAAAATAATCTCCCAGGGCTTGACGGAGCGCCACGCCCGTGAGCTTCTAAAGCTGGAACAAGAGGAGAGAATGGAATATGCTCTTAAAAAGATTATATCAAAAGGGCTTAACGTAAAGGAAACAGAAATCCTCGTTGATAAAATGCGTGCCGGAATGATTAAAAAAGAGCCGGGCAATAAAAAATACGTTATGAAAGATATCAGAATATTTGCAAATACCATTAATCACGCAGTAGAGGTTATGCAGAGCGCAGGAATATCGGCAGTATCCCAGAGGCAAGAGTCCGACGGGTTTATTGTATATACTATCAAAATCCCTAAAACTACCTAATTCCCCTTTTGAGAAGAGGCAGAATGCTTTTTTATAAGTATTCTGCCTCTTTTCTTTAATGTTCCACGTGGAACATAAAGCGAAAATGTTTCACGTGGAAACGTTCCCCACGAAAATGTTTCACGTGGAACATTATAAGCCCTTGAAAAAAATTTCTTATGTGTTATAATTATAAGGACCTTAGATAAAAGAGGTGATATTTTGGGAAAAATAATATCAGTTATAAATCAGAAAGGCGGAGTAGGTAAAACTACCACCGCAGTTAACTTAGCTTCCGCAATGGGAATCGCCAATAAAAAGGTGCTTTTGGTTGATGCAGACCCTCAGGGAAACGCAACCAGTGGATACGGAATCAATAAAAAAGGCCTTAAATGCTCTGTTTATGAGCTTTTATTATCCCAATGCGGCGTAAATGATACAATAATAAAAACTAAATTCAAAAACGTTGATATAATTCCATCAAGTATTAACCTTGCGGGCGTTGAGGTTGAACTTTCTACCGTTATGGGCAGGGAAAAAATCCTTAAAAACTATCTTGATAGCATAAAGGATAACTACGATTTTATATTTATCGATTGTCCGCCCTCTTTGGGAATCATTACTTTATGCGCCCTTACTGCAAGTGATACTGCTCTGATTCCGATTCAGTGCGAGTATTATGCCCTTGAGGGATTATCTCAGCTTGTTAATACTATAAATATGGTAAATAGAGGCCCCAACCCCAATCTTTCTATTGAGGGCGTGCTTCTGACTATGTTTGACGGAAGATTAAATCTTACTCTTTCCGTTGTTAATGAGGTTAAAAAGCACTTTAAGGATAAGGTTTATTCAACCACCATACCCCGAAACGTGCGACTTTCTGAGGCACCAAGTTACGGAATGCCTATTCAGTATTATGACAGAGTCTCCCGTGGCGCAGAAAGTTATAATAATCTTGCCGCGGAAATTATCAAGAAAAATAAAAAGCAGGTGAAATAATGAAAAAAAGCGGATTAGGAAAAGGCATCGACGCTCTTTTCTCGGAAAACGTTTTTGTTCCTGAAAATAGCGGGGAAAACGTACTTTCCGGAGTGAAAACGGTCCGTCTTTCTGACGTTGAACCAAATAGAAATCAGCCAAGAAAGAATTTCGACGAGGAAAAACTTCAGGAACTTGCCGAATCTATAAAGGAATATGGCGTTATCTCGCCTCTTATCGTTAGTGAGATGGAGGGCGGCAGATATAGAATTATTGCAGGAGAGCGCCGTTGGAGAGCATCGAGAATTGCAGGAATTTCGGAAGTTCCCGTAATTATAAAAGAATATACCGAAAAAGAGATAATGGAAATCGCTCTTATTGAGAACTTGCAGCGTGAGGATTTGAATATAATCGAGGTTGCAAGGGGCTATAAGCAGTTAATCGACGAATATTCTCTCACTCAGGAAAAACTTGCGGAAAGAATGGGCAAATCCCGTAGCGCAGTTGCAAATGTTATGCGAATTCTTTCTTTGCCAAAGGAGATACTCGACCTTTTGGAAGAGGATAAACTTTCTTTTGGCCATGCAAGAGCCCTTGTTGCCTTAGAGGATAAGGACCTTGCTATAAAGATTGCAAACCTTGCAGTTGAAAAAGGATTATCAGTTCGCGAGATTGAGAAACTTGCTTCGGCAAAAGAAAAGGTTTTTGTTGAGAAAAAAGAGGACCTTCATCTGAAAGCCCTTGAAGATAAAATCTCAAAAGACCTTGGCAGAAAAATAAAAATTTCCAAAGGTAAAAACAAAGGAAAAATCGAAATAGAATATTATTCCGATGATGACCTTGAAAATATTATAAAAATGCTAACTATGTAAAATAAAGGAAAAGTTTACATAACAAATGAGCCAAAAAAACCGATTTTAAGACAAAAACGGACAAAAAGGCGGGTAATTTGGGGTGTAAACACCGAAAAACGCTTAAAGTAACAAAAAAGGAGCAAAAATCATGGACGAAAAAAACAAAGAACAAAAACCTCAGACCGAGGATAAAGCTCAGGTAAAAAAAGCCCTTGTTATATATTTGATGGTATTTTTAGGGTGCGTAACGGTCCTTATCGGACTTGCATATATTTTTCAGTTAAAAGATAACAGAGAGACTGAACTTCTTTTGCAAGGTCAGATGGTAACCATCGAGGCAAACGAAACCCTTATTCAGAATAAGCAGCTTGAAAACGAGAAACTTAAAAAAGATATCGAAAATCTTAAAGCAGAACTTGCAACAGCAGAGGCAAGCTGCGAAACTCTTGAAGCATCTTCCGAGGTTATGGAAAAAGAGATTTTGAATACGGAAAAACTTCTCGAGGTTTATAAACTTTATTCCCAGGGGAAATGGTCCTCGGCGAGAAAAGCCCTGAAAGAAGTCAGCGCCGAATACGTAGATGAAGAATGTTATAAGATTATAGACGATAAGCTAAACTAAGGAGAGCGGATTATGTTAGATATAAAAAGAATCAAGGAAGACCCCGAAAAAGTAAAAAAACAGCTTGCAACAAGAAACGGCAATTTTGACGATAAAATTGATGAAGTTATTTCTCTTGACGGTGAGAGAAGAGAACTTATATTCGAAACTGAAAAATTAAAAGCAAAACAAAACGAGGTTTCCAAAAAAATACCTCTTATGAAGAAAAACGGCGAAGACGTTAAACCCGTTTTCGAAGAAATGAAAGCAATTTCCGATAAAGTTAAAGAAGACGATGGCAAAATCAAAGAGCTTGATGGCAAAATCAGAGATATTTTGCTTTCTATTCCTAATATTCCAAACGAAAAGGTAGCAGTGGGAAAAGATGATACCGATAACGTTGAAATCAGAAAATTCATGGAGCCAACCAAGTTTGATTTCGAGCCAAAAGCTCACTGGGAACTTGGCGAAATGCTTGGAATTTTGGACGTTGAGCGCGCAGGAAAAGTAACCGGTACTCGTTTTACATTTATGAAGGGCGCGGCTTCAAGACTTGAGAGAGCGATTATCAACTTCTTCCTTAATACTCATACCGAAAGAGGTTATACCGAGCTTCTACCACCATTTATGGTAAACAGAGAGTCAATGACGGGAACAGGTCAGCTTCCTAAATTTGAGGAAGACGCTTTCCATCTTCAGAACGAGGATTATTTCCTTGTTCCTACTGCGGAAGTTCCTGTTACAAACTATTACAGAAACGAGATTTTAGATGGGGCAGAACTTCCCATAAAATTCACTGCATATACTCCTTGCTTCAGAGCAGAGGCAGGAAGCGCCGGAAGAGATACGAGAGGACTTATCCGTCAGCATCAGTTTGATAAGGTTGAGCTTGTTAAATTCACAAAACCTGAAGAATCCTACGAAGAGCTTGAAAAATTAACAAACGATGCCGAGGAAGTTTTGAAGCTTCTTAAACTTCCTTATAGAGTTGTTCGCCTTTGCACAGGGGATCTTGGTTTCTCCTCTGCAATGACTTATGATATTGAGGTTTGGATGCCTTCTTACGGAAGATACGTTGAGATTTCTTCTTGCTCTGACTTTGAGGATTTCCAGGCGAGAAGAGCAAATATCAAATATAAAGACGACGCAAAAGATAAAGCAAAACTTGTTCATACGCTTAACGGCTCAGGCCTTGCAGTTGGAAGAACGGTTGCCGCAGTTATGGAAAACTATCAGAACGACGACGGTTCTATAACAATTCCTGAGGTATTGAGACCTTATTTCGGCGGACTTGAAGTTATTAAAAAAGAGAAATAATAAAAGGCCTCCGATTTTGTCGGGGGCTTTTTTGCAAAGGAGAAAATATGAAAGATTATTGCGAACTTGTTTCGGAGTGCTATGCTTATAACCCCGAACAGTATAAAGAACCTGATTTTGATGCATTCTGGCAGGAAAGTCAGAAATTAAGAAGGGAAATCCCTTTAAATCTTGAGATTATTCCGGAATCAAAGGACGAAAAATTTGAAAACTATCATATCTATTATGACGGCTGCGATAAAACGAGAGTTCACGCCCTTATGGTAAAACCGGTCACGGACGAAAAACTATCCCTTTTTCTGAATTATCACGGTTTCGGGTGGAACGGTGGAAAGTTTGATGATTTTTATAAATTCTGCCAAGAGGGATTTTTCGCAATTTCTATTGACGTTCGCGGTCAAAAAGGGGAGACTAAGGATGAGCGTAATTATTCTTCTCTTGAGAATGAACATATTATGACAAGAGGCGGCGCCGATGAAAGAGACTATTATTTCAGGTGGGTTATTCTTGATAGTCTGAGAGCCATAGATGCAGGATGCTCTATGGATTTCTGGGATGGCAAAATCGTGGCGGTAAACGGAGCAAGTCAGGGAGGGGCGCTTTCCCTTTCCATGGCGGCGTTGGATGATAGAGTAAACTATTGTCTATGCGACGTTCCAAGCAACTGCGATCTGAGAGAAAGAGTAAATAAAAGAGCAGGGTCTTATGGACTTTTTAAAAATCTGATTGAAGAAGGAAAAATCTCAGAAGAGAGAGTTTTTAAAACCCTTTCTTATCTTGACGTTATGAATATGGCGGAGAAAATTACTGCCCACGTTCTCGCAGGAGTGGGACTTCGGGATGACTGTTGCCCGCCGATACAGTTTTTTGCCGCTTATAATAAAATAAAAGCGCCAAAAACCGTTGACTTCTATTACGAGGGAGGTCACGGCGACGTTTATCAGTATAGATACGATTTGAAAATAAATCTTTTAAGACAAGCGAAACAAAAACTAAACGAGAAATAATAAAAGACTCCCTTTATAAAAGGGAGTCTTTTTTACCTTCTTGTTGGTTTAACGTTAATATCGGGGTGAATATCGCCTTCGATTTTTCCGTTTGCTTCTTCGAACGCTTTTATATTTTCTCTGATTAAGACAAGAACGTGACTATTAACGCTTCTGCCCTCGTAATCAGCGATATAAGCAATTTTATCAAGCATTTCCTTTTCAATTCTAATAGATACACTCTTGACAGCCATAAAATTACCTCACAATAAATATATTATATGTTTATTTTAGAGCTATTATGTGTTATAATGTTGCAAATAGATATACAGTATATCTATAACTTGAGGTAA
Source organism: Clostridia bacterium (assembly GCA_017554835.1). GTDB lineage: Bacteria > Bacillota > Clostridia > Oscillospirales > RGIG7773 > RGIG7773. Next base: position 2,351 of record JAFZHO010000102.1, on the reverse strand, counting down.
AGTATGAACTGTTTTGGTGATAAAGAAAAAATTTGTTGTTTTTTTGGTCATAGAAAAGTAGAAAACCCGATAAACGTAAAAGAAATTCTTTGCGGAAAAATTGAGGATTTGATTATCCGGGATGGCGTGAGGATATTTTTATTTGGAAGTAAAAGCGAGTTCGATGATTTATGTTATGAGACCGTAACAAAGCTAAAAGAAAAATATTCTTTTATCCAAAGAATTTATATTGCAACGGAAGTTGATAGCGAGATAGGAGATTACAAAAAGTATCTTCTGAAATTATATGATAAGGTTTATTTACCTAAGGGGATATTTCGTGCAGGAAAATCCGTTTATATTCAAAGAAACAGAAATATGATAGAAAATAGCGGGATTTGTCTTTTTTATTATAATGAAAATTATTCTCCCAAATCAGAAAAAGGATTTGAGAAAAAAAGTGGAACAAAAATCGCATATAAATATGCCAAAAGCAAAGGTAAAAAAATTATTAACATATTCGAAAAATAAAAGACCTCCGAATTTATCGGGGGCCTTTTTTTGTAGTAAAAACGCTGTTTATTATATCCAATTTGTATAATATATTATAATTATCCGATTTGTATATTAAAATAAGGGTAATTTGCAGGTTTTTATTTTTTATTTATAAAGCTTTCTGCCCAGGTTTTGTCGATTATTTCGAAACTTGATTTTTCTCTTTTTATAATTCTTTCTTCATACATTTTAAAAACCTGATTATAAAAATCCTTATCAAGTCCTGCAACGGCAGGTTTTCCCTCTTTATTCATAAAGACAAAAACCGAGTTGACAAGATTTTTATCAGTATCGTAATAAATATGGTCAGTGATAAATTCGGGATTTGTTTCCCTCATATTTCCAAGATAAAAAAGTTTACAAAGCTCAATGACTCTATCATCAAATCCCATATCAAAGATTTTTATCTTCTCGATTAAATCACTTGCCGATTTAACGATACGCATTTTATAATCCTCCGAGGGTTTTGGAATATTACGATATAGATTATCCTCTTTTTCATCATAATCCTTGAGAAAATAAATCATAACCTTATTTTCGGGATCGTGATAGAGAAAATCATAATCAATAAGGGCTTTATGGTCGCAGTTATCGCAGGTAAAGGTAAAAAGCTCTCTATTTAAAATAAGGTCTTTGATTTCCCCATCGGTTGAGGCGTTAATGCTTTTATAGATATTTTTTGTCTGACTAAAATTACATTTAGGACAAGAAATAGTTATCTCAATTTTTTCTGCCATAATTACTCCTTAAAAATTAGATCCGTTATGGCCCCAGAGAAGTCTTTCCTGGTAGCAAACGTAGATATTTTCTCTCGAAAGATCAAGATATTTTTCTAAAATCTCGGTAACCTTTTTGGTAACGTTTTCATAAGCTTCGGCGGTAGAACTGCCGTAAATCCATATATCCACAATGGCGCAAGGTTTAAACTCCCCACCAAGAGACATGGTTTTTTCTCCCTCAAGATTTATCATAAGCCACTGTTCAGTTTTACCGGGGATTAGAGTGATGGCTTTGCCGAATTCTTCCTTAAGAGTTTTTTTAGTTTCGTCTGATAGTTTTTCTGTTGTTGCTAAATTAATATAAGGCATAGAAATTTTCCTTTCTAAAAATATTTTCTGTCAAGTGCCCGATAGTTTATTGCCTCGGCAATATGAGGGGCGGTTATAATATCTGATTCTTCCATATCGGCTATGGTCTTTGCAAGGCGAAGAAGTTTATCATATGCTCTCGCCGAAAGAGATAGTCCGTCAAATGCTTCTTTAAGCATATTCGTAGCCATTTCGTCGCAAAGGCAGAATTTTCGGATCATAGAGGGGGTAAGGTTTGCGTTGCAGGTGATTCCCGTGTTTTTATATCTTTCTTGCTGACGTTTGCGGGCTTTGTTTACTCTTTTTGCAATGGAGTCGCTTGTTTCGGGTTTTTCCTTTTGCTGCATTTGTTCAAATGAAACGGGGGGAACCTCGATATGAATATCAATTCTATCAAGAAGGGGCCCTGAAATTCTGCTTTTATATTTCTGAACGGAAGTTTCCGAGCAGGTACAGGGTTTCGTTGGGTGGCCCAGATATCCGCATTTGCAGGGGTTCATAGCGCAAACAAGCATAAACGAGGAAGGATAAGAGATGGTTCCTGATGCGCGGGAAATAGTGACTTTTCCGTCCTCGAGGGGTTGGCGAAGAATTTCAAGAGAAGAGGGCTTAAATTCGGGTAACTCGTCAAGGAATAAAACCCCGTTATGAGCAAGAGAAATTTCTCCCGGGCGGGGGTTATTTCCTCCTCCTGCAAGTCCTGCCGTAGAAACCGTATGGTGAGGGCTT
>JAFZHO010000101.1 GCA_017554835.1 Clostridia bacterium | reverse complement strand
TTTGTTATCGCCGTAGTTGGCACCGTTCGTGAAAGAGAAGCAAAGAACGATAAAATCAAAACGGGTAATATCGAAGTTCTTGCAAAAGAGCTTAGAATTTTATCAAAAGCGCAGACACCACCTTTCGAGATTCTTCCCGATAGCGACGTTAACGAGGAATTAAGACTGAAATACCGTTACCTCGACCTGAGAAGAAGCGATTTGAAAGATAGCATCATTATGCGCCATAAAATAACAAAAGCGGTCCGTGATTATTATAGTGAAAACGGGTTTATCGAGATAGAAACCCCCATGCTTATAAAATCCACTCCCGAGGGAGCGAGAGATTTTCTTGTTCCATCAAGAATTCATAACGGAAGCTTTTATGCTCTTCCCCAGTCTCCTCAGCTTTATAAACAGCTATTGATGGTTGGTGGATTTGATAGATATTTCCAGATTGCAAGATGCTTCCGTGACGAAGATTTAAGAGCAGACAGACAGCCCGAATTTACTCAGATTGACCTTGAAATGTCTTTTGTTGATATGGAAGACGTTTTAAGCATTAACGAGGGCTTTATAAAATACCTTTTCAAAACCGTTCTTGACGTTGAGATAGAAACTCCTCTGAAACGCCTTACCTATCAGGAAGCAATGGAGAAATACGGCTCCGATAAACCGGATATAAGATTCGGTCTTGAAATAATTGATATTTCCGAAATCGTAAAAAATAGTGGATTTTCCGTATTTTCCTCTGCTTGCGAAAAAGGAAGCGTTCGTGGCCTTTGCGTAAAAGGCGGAGCAGACTTCTTCTCAAGAAAAGATATTGATAAATTAACAGAGTTTGTCAAAGGAATCGGCGGAAAAGGTCTTGCTTTTGCAAAACTTACAAAAGAAGGACTTAACTCCTCTTTTGCAAAATTTATGACCGAAGAAGAAATGGCAAAGATTATAGAAAAAATGGGCGCAGAAGAAGGCGACCTTATGCTATTTGCCGCAGATTCAAAGACCAAACTTGTTTTATCCGTTTTGGGTGCCCTTCGCCTTGAAATCGGTCGCAAAATGGATATAATTCCAAAAGATAAATTCGAGTTTTTATGGGTTATTCAGTTCCCATTCTTCGAGTGGGACGAAGATTCCGAGACCTTCGTTGCAATGCACCATCCATTCACGTCTCCAATGGAAGAGGATATTCCTCTACTTGAAAAAGATAAAGGAAGCGTTCGTGCAAAGGCATACGACCTTGTTTTAAACGGAATCGAGCTTTCTTCCGGTTCAATCAGAATAACTGACCCGGACCTTCAGAGCAAAATGTTCTCATCTTTGGGACTTTCCGAGGAAGAAGCCCACGAGAAATTCGGATTCCTTCTTGATGCCTTTAAATACGGCGCTCCCCCTCACGGCGGAATGGGTATCGGACTTGACAGACTCGTTATGCTTATGCTTAAAAAGGATAATCTTCGTGACGTTCTTGCCTTCCCGAAAGTTCAGAACGCATCCGAACTTATGACTATGTGTCCATCTATTGTTGATAAAGGTCAGCTTGATGATTTGGGAATTGAGATTAAATCAACAGAAAATTAAAAGTTTATTAACAAAAAAAGACCAAAGGGTTGATATAATAGACTTATCAGGGAAATTGGGAGGAAAACTATGATAGAGGTAAAAAATCTGACCAAACGCTACGGCGATAAACTGGCAGTAGATAATATTTCCTTTACGGTTAAGGAAGGAGAAATCGTTGGATTTCTCGGACCTAACGGAGCAGGAAAATCAACGACTATGAATATTCTTACCGGATACCTTTCCGCAACGGAAGGAGAGGTAACGATTAACGGCTTTGATATTCTTGAGGAGCCATATATGGCGAAAAAGAATATTGGATTTTTGCCTGAGATTGCCCCTCTTTATATGGATATGACGGTTAAGGAATATCTTAACTTTGTTTGCGATTTGAAAAAATGCACTCTTGATAGAGAAAAGCATCTGAAAGAGATTTGCGAACTTGTTTCTATTGTTGAGGTTTATAACAGAGTTATAAAAAACCTTTCAAAAGGTTATAAGCAGAGGGTTGGATTTGCTCAGGCCCTTGTGGGAAATCCCCCTGTTTTGATTCTTGATGAGCCAACGGTTGGTTTCGACCCCCGTCAGATAATCGAGATTCGAAATCTTATCAAAAACCTTGGCAAAAAGCATACGGTTATTTTATCAAGCCATATTTTGTCTGAGGTTCAGGCGACTTGTCAGCGAGTTATCGTTATAAATAAGGGAAAACTTATTGCAAACGATTCACCCGATAAGTTATCCTCTCAGATTAACGATAAAAAGCAGATTACAGTAGTTATCGAGGGGCCTTCCGGCGAGGTGCAAAAAGCCCTTTCCGAAAGTGGCGTTTTCAAGAGCGTTATGCTTGAGGA
>JAFZHO010000100.1 GCA_017554835.1 Clostridia bacterium | reverse complement strand
GCTCGTCCATAACTCCCAAATCCCCCGTATAAACCAAGGTAAGTCCGTCTTCGTGGGTGCGAAGGGTTTTTGAATTTTCTTCGGGGTGGTCCATATATTCTTTCATAACGGTAGGACCTGCAAGAAGTATTTCGACTTCTTCGCCGTAGGGAAGTTCCTTATCCGTATCGGGTTCTACGATTTTGATATAAGTATCAGGGAAAGGAAGTCCGATAGACCCTTCCTTTGCCATATGGCTTGGAGTAAGGCAACAAGCCGTAACGGTCTCGGTAGTTCCGTAGCCCTCGCGGACCTGAATAGTTGCCTTATGCTCTTTTAAGAATTTATCAAATTTCTTTTTAAGCTCGATAGAAAGAGAATCTCCACCTGAGAAAACCCCTTTAAGACAGCTTAAATCTTTTCCGTCCATATCGGGAAGTCGAAGTAGCGCCTCGTATAAAGTGGGAACTCCCGCAATGAAATTACATTTATATTTGATTAAATCCTTTGCATAGGTTTTTGGAGTGAAACGGGGAACAAGAATGCATCTTCCACCCTGACTTAGCATAGTATGAATACAAACTCCAAGACCAAATCCGTGGAAAATAGGCATTGCAGCAAGCATTTTATCTCCGGGGTTAAACATAGGGTTCGTGGCGATTACCTGCTGACCCAAAGCGTTAAAATTCTTATTGGTCAGAACGATGCCTTTTGTTGTTCCTGTTGTTCCACCTGAATATAGAATAACTGCGGGGTCGGTGGATTTTTTTGCTACTTTGTAGTTATAGAAGCAGTGCTTAGAAAGCTTCATAAATTCATCCCAACGGATAACGGGAGCGTCATCGGGGATTTTTGCGATTTTACGCCCTGCAGTAAGCATATAACCTGCTTTTATGGGCTGAGCAAGTTCGTCTTTTATAGATGCGATAACAATATTAACAACATTTGTATTATGGCGGATACTCTCAAATTTATGATAAAATTGGTCAAGAGTAATTGCGGTTACGGATTTTGATTCGTTGAGATAAAATTCTATCTCTTTCTCTGCGGAAAGAGGATGAATCATATTAGCAATACCGCCAACAAGGTTTATAGCATAGAAAAGATATATTGACTGAGGGCAGTTTGGCATTGCGATAGTAACTCTGTCGCCCTCGCGGATTCCGATAGTTTTAAGCGCTTTTGCGCAGGTTTCAATCTGCTCTATAAGTTTTTTATAGGTAGTTGATTTTCCCATAAAATCAAAAGCAACGTTATTGGGATATTTTTTCGCCGTTTCTAAAACAGCTTCAAACATAGTTCCATCAAAATAATCAAGATGCATGGGAAGGTCGCCGAGGTAATCCTTCCAGGGAGTTTTTGCAGTTATATTATTCATTTTATAATTCCACCTTTTCACTTAATGGCAACTCGAGAAGTTCAGGGTTTTCCAAAAGATGCTTAAAGAGTTGAATTGTTTTGGAGTAGTAATATCCGTCTGCAAGTCTTTCGTCAATTGTTAAACTAAGGTTAACGCTCTGCTTCATGGTTACCTTGCCATCTTCGTCAAAAAACGGGCGTTTTTCCATTCTTCCGATAACGCAGAAAACGGAGTTTGTTCCCCAGTTTGTCATATGGTGATAACCTGCATCAAGTTTTATGGAACCAAGATTTGAAAGTACCACTGAGCAATAATAAGGGTCGGTTGCAATCATGGAATTTGGCATCCATCCGTGCTTATCAAGAAAACGGACAACGCTTCCAATCAGGTTTCTGCCCGGAAGCTTTGAAACAAGATCCATACTTTCTGTTGATTTATCTTTTTTATCACTTCTGCAAAAAGATACCTGACGGAAAATCTCGTTATGAATAGAATCGAGAGTATCTTCCTCTTTGGCATAAATTCTTGCAAGAGCTTCGCCACCGTTATCGGAGAAAATCTTCTTGACGGTAAAAGCGGCGGTAACATCATTTCGCTCATACATTTTTCCATTAGCGATAAAGTAGTTCATTTTTGGGCGAAGCATAATAGTTTTTAGCATCGCAGTCAAAACGAGTTGAAAAAGATTATATTTATATTCCGGTGAATTAGCATTTTTCTTTTCTAAAAAGGTTTCTGCATTAGTAAGGTCAACGCAAAAATTCATATACGCCTCGTTATCACAACGGTTTGGATAAATCAAAGGCATAATATAGTGCATAGAGTCGATTTCTCTAAGGAGTTTTCCGTCTTTGCGGTCTCCGAATCTTCTTGCCATATTTAATTCCCCCTAAATACCCGTCTGAAAATCAGACCATATCTAGAATAGTATATCAAAAAATCGTAAATAAGTAAATACCTATATAATATGTAGGTATTTGCTTATTTTTGCGGGTTAGTATATCTTTCTCTGAATTTTGTCGGGGAGATACCTTCGTGATATTTAAAAAATTTCAGAAACTCTTTTCCATCATCAAACCCACAGGACCTTGAAATTTTTTCGATGGAGTATTCCGTTGTTCCCAATAGATTTTTTGCGATTTTCATTTTTTCGTTATTTATGTATTCTTTAATGCCGATTTTATACGTTTCTTTAAAAATGCGGGTGATATAGCTCTCGTTATAAGAAAAATGATCCGCAATATCTTTTACCTTGAGTTTTGTTCTGATTTTGGATTTTATATAGGCGGAAATATCAGAAACAAGAGAAATATTTCTGCAATTTTCCATTTCATTATCAAGAATAACCGCCTCAAGAAATATTCTCGTCATATAATCATAACTGTTTTTGGAAACGCCGGGGGTATTTGTGAGATCAAGAAGCTGTTTCAAATAGGATTTGATGGTTTTATAGTTTTTGAGAGGAAAGGTTTTTATGTTTTTAATAGAAACGGGAGACTCAAAATGCATCCAATAAAAAGAAATAGTTTTCCCTATTCGATTATAGTTATAGCCCTTGTGTCTTTTTCCGGGTTCGAGATAGATTATTTCGCCGGGTTTTACGCGAAATTTCATTTCTTCTTCCTGAATATATAAGGTCCCTTCGGTAACGAGGATTATCTCGTGAGAATCGATAGTTCTCTCGGAATGCCGCCATTTATCAAAGGTAGTAAAAAAACCTGAGGAAATATAATTGATATTTTCTAAATTCATATGGATTTTTCGCACCTGATTTCTTGATTAAGTTCTTAAATACCTTTAAAATTCAAGATTTATCTATTTTTGATAAAAAAATAAAAATCGATTTTTCGGTATTGATATAATAATTATTATTTCATATAATTTAGAAAAATTCAATAGTTAAAGGAGAAAAAATATGAGTAAAATTGAGGCGAAATATACTAATATTACAGGTGGTTTTTGGGACCGTTACAGGAAACTTAACAGGGAAAAAATCATATATGCAATAAAAAAAGTAAACGAGGAGACAGGCCGAAGAGGAGCCCTTGATATTGAGAAAATCAAGTCAGGAGAAATAACCCCTCATAAATACTGGGATTCTGACCTTGCAAAATGGATTGAGGCGGCATCTTATATATTAAAATACCATAAGGATGAGATTCTTGAAAAAGAAATCGACGATATGGTAGATCTTTTTTGCAAAAACCAGGATGAGAGCGGCTATTTCAATAGTTATTTTCAGCATTTTGAAACTGATATGCAGTTCAAAAAAAGAAGATCCCACGAGCTTTATTGCCTGGGCCATATGATAGAGGCGGCAGTTGCATATTACGAAGTATCAGGAAAAGATAAATTTTTAAATATGGTAAAAAAATATGCAGATTTAGTTTATAAAGTATTCTACGTAGAGAAATCTGCGGCTTTCAAAGCACCGGGTCACGAGGAAATCGAGCAAGCACTTTACAAACTTTATAAACTTACGGGAGATAAAAAATATCTCGAACTTTCATTGTATTTTATCGATCATAGAGCATCAGAAGCTACGGAAGCCGACTATATGTGGTATGGCGGTGTAAACCTTAAATACGGTCAGGATCATCTGCCCGTAAGAGAGCAGAGAACTGCCGAGGGTCATAGCGTCAGAGCTATGTATCTTTATATGGGAGTTGCCGATATTGCAAAGGAAACAGGAGATAAAGAACTTTTAGAGGTTTGCGATAGCATTTTTAAGGATATTTATAATAAAAAAATGTATATAACAGGCGGTATTGGGGCATATAACCACGTTGAAGGATTTGGCACACCGTATTTCCTTCCAAACAGAACTGCATACTGCGAAACCTGCGCCGCAATCAGTCTTGTTATGTTCTGCCAGAGAATGGGTAATATTTATCCTAAGAGCATTTACCACGACGTTATCGAAAGAGTTTTATATAACGGATTTTTGACAGGCGTTTCTCTTGACGGCGAGAGATTCTTCTATCAGAATGTTCTGGAATGGGATAGCGAGGCCTGCTATAGCAATCCTACTATGGATGATGGAAGAACTCCTCAGACTCCCGTTCCCGAGAGACAAAAAGAATTCTCCGTTCTTTGTTGTCCTGCAAATCTTTCAAGACTTATGGGAAGACTTGAGGAATATATTTATTCTGCAAACGAAGAGGCGGTTTTTGTTAATCAATATATACCAAGCAATTTTGAAAAAGAGTTGTTTGGTAAAAAAATAGCCGTGGAAATGACTACTTCGTTCCCCAAAAACGGCGAAATCAAAATCACTGCAAAAAATCTGAAAGGCAAAAAACTTGCTATCAGAATTCCTCAGTGGTGCAAAAACTATACCATCTCAGAAAAAGGTGAATTGCAAGACGGATTCTATTATATCAGCGTTGATGGTGATGAAATTACCGTTACCGCTAACTTCGAAATGAAACCAAGCCTTGTTTTCTGCAATCCAAAAGTGAGAGAAAACGCAGGCAAGGCCGCAGTCATGATGGGACCTGTTGTTTACTGCGCAGAGGGAATCGATAACGAAGAAAATATATTCAGTCAGTTAATCGATAAAGATTTTTCTTACGAGGTGGAATTCTCTGATTATTATAACGTTAACGTTCTTACCGTTAACGGCAAGAAAATAAAAGAAACAGAAACTCCTTTCTCAAATAGCGTGGAATACGAAAAAACCAAAATAAAACTTATTCCATATTTCGGTTTTGCGAATAGAGAACTTACCGATATGAGAATTTTCTTCAATATTATATAAACCTATAAAATAAACCCCTTCGGAAAATCCGAAGGGGTTATATTTTTTAATAATACAGCATGCTTCCAACCATACTACCAACGATAATACCATAAATTATAGAAAATACAATACTGCATATAACGCCGATTAGCGCACCCTTGCCGGCTGATTTTGCCATTAAGGGTTTGGAGTCTTTGTTTATTAACCAAATAATAAATCCGGCCAAAGGAATAAAAAATCCCAAAACTCCCATACCTGCACTTGGCGCATCGTTTTTAGCAGTCTCGATAGTCTGATTTTCCTGAGCGCTGCAACCGCAATGAACGCAAATTATAGCGTCATCCATAATTTCTTTTCCGCATTTTTTGCAAAACATAGTTACCCCTCCTTTTATTCTGGATATTCTAATTATAGGACATATAGTCCTAAATGTCAATAGGAATATTTGTCCTATTGTATGCTTATGTTGGGTGATATATATGAAATTACGTATTAGAGATTTGCGAGAGGATAACGACTTGAAACAGCAGGAAGTTGCAGATTTTTTAATGTGTGATCAGTCGTTATATTCTAAATATGAGCGAGGGGAAAGAGATTTGCCTTTGGTTTATGCAGCGAAATTGGCGGATTATTACGGCGTGAGCGTGGATTATTTATTATGCAGAACTAATATCAAAGTGCCTTATCCCAAAAAATAATACGATAGGTGATGAATATGGAATTTCATTATCGCAAGCCAACGCGATTGAGAGAATTTGATTATAGTCAAAACGGCTATTATTTTATAACGATATGCACGAAAAACAAAAAATGCATATTATCCCAAATTGTAGGGGAGGGTCTCTGCGCCCTCCCGTCAATAATACTAACCGCAATCGGTGAAAAAGTTTATGATGCAATCAAATATATAAATGAAAATTACAATGGTGTAAAGGTTGATAAATATATAATTATGCCAAATCATATACATTTAATAATTTCAAATCAAACGGGAGGGGATGGAACCCCTCCCCTACAAGTGTATGATATAATTGGGAGATTAAAATCGTTTACAACAAAACAATACGGCGATATTCTTTGGCAACGTTCCTTTCATGACCATATTATTCGTGGTGAAAAAGATTATTTTGAAATCTGGAACTATATTGATACAAATGCTCAAAAGTGGAAAGAAGACTGTTTTTATAAAAAATAAACCCCTTCGGAAAATCCGAAGGGGTTTTATTAAAAGAAAAGACTTCAGCGTATGCTGAAGTCTTTTGCTTTTATTAATTACTCAACGTCGTATAGTTTAGCAAGTTTTTCAAGATGTTCAAATTTAGCTTTAGACTGTTCTTCAGCTTTTTCGAACAATACTTTTGCTCTATCAGGGAACGCACGAGTAAGTGATGAATATCTAACCTCGCTATTGATGAAGTCCTGATAAGAAGCAGTAGGAGCTTTGCTATCAAGAGTGAATGGGTTTTTGCCCTGTTCAGCAAGAGCAGGATTGAATCTGAACATATTCCAGTAACCTGCGTCAACTGCTTTCTTGATTTCGCCCTGAGGATTTGAAAGACCGCCTTTAATACCATGGTTGATACATGGAGCATAAGCGATAACGATTGAAGGACCGTTGTAGCTTTCTGCTTCTGTCATAGCTTTAACAGTCTGGTTGAAGTTAGCACCCATAGCAACCTGAGCAACGTAAACGTAACCGTAGGACATTGCGATAGCTGCAAGGTCTTTTTTCTTAACTGCTTTACCGGAAGCGGCAAACTGAGCAACAGAACCTGTTGGAGTTGCTTTAGATGCCTGACCACCTGTATTTGAGTAAACCTCAGTATCGAATACAAGGATATTAACGTCTTCGCCGGCAGCAAGAACGTGGTCAACACCGCCGAAACCGATATCATAAGCCCATCCGTCTCCACCGAAGATCCAGATAGATTTCTTAGCAAGGAATTCTTTATCTTTAAGAATATCTTCTGCAAGATCTTTCTTATCGCAGGTAGCGCCTTCAAGAGCAGCGATTAGTTTATCAGTAGCGATTCTGTTTTCTGCGCCGTTATTATAAGTTGCGAACCATTCTTCAGCAGCAGCTTTAATGTTTTCGCAAGGACAAGCTTCAATAAGAGCTTCAACTTTTGCTCTTAGTCTGTCACGAAGCTGTTTAGCAGCAAGATACATACCGTAACCATACTCAGCGTTATCCTCGAATAGAGAGTTAGCCCAAACAGGACCGAAGCCTTTTTTGTTAACAGTATAAGGAGTTGATGGAGAAGAACCACCCCAGATAGAAGAACATCCGGTAGCGTTAGCTATATACATTCTATCGCCAAACAACTGAGTAACAAGTTTTGCATAAGGTGGCTCACCACAACCAGCACAAGCTCCTGAGAACTCAAGAAGTGGCTGTTTGAACTGAGAACCTTTAACAGTATCAAGTTTGAATGCATCGAAGATATCTGCTTTATCAGCAACTTTCTTAACTGCATAGTTGAAGTATTTCTGGTCGTCAAGCTGCTCTGCAAGTGGTTTGAAAACAAGAGCTTTTTCTTTTGCAGGACAAACGTTGATACAAGAACCGCAACCTGTACAGTCAAGAACAGAGATGCTTAGGTTGAAAGCATATTTATCCATGCCTTTACCGATCATTTTCTTAGTTTTGATTCCGGAAGGTGCGTTATTAACCTCTTCCTCAGTAAGAGCGAATGGTCTGATAACAGCGTGAGGACAAACGTAAGAACACTGGTTACACTGGATACAGTTTTCAGCAACCCAAACAGGAACGTCTACTGCGATACCACGTTTTTCGAAAGCAGCAGTACCCTGAGGATGAGTTCCGTCTGCATACTCAACGAATGAAGAAACAGGAAGAGTATCTCCAACCTGAGCGCTAACAGGAGTTAGGATATTTTCAACGAATTTTTTAAGATCTGCTCTATCGCAATCAACAGTAACAGGAACTTCAACGCCTTCTGCTTTTGACCAAGCTGCTTTATCGTAATCAACTTTAACTACGTTTTCAGCACCTGCGTCGATAGCGTCGTGGTTCATTTTAACGATAGCTTCACCTTTTTTGCCGTAAGAAGCAGTAGCAGCGTCTTTCATATATTTGTTAGCATCATCAGCAGGGATGATATTAGCAAGTTTGAAGAATGCAGACTGCAAAATAGTATTGATTCTGTTGCCAAGACCGATTTTCTTACCAAGAGCGATACCATCGATGATATAAAGGTTGATATCGTTATCAGCAATATATTTCTTAACGTCAGCAGGAAGTTTTTCGTTTAGTTCTTCCGGTGACCACTGGCAGTTAAGAAGGAATGTTCCGCCTTTTTTAAGGTCGTTAACCATTTTATATTTACCGATATAAGATGGGTTATGACAAGCAACGAAGTCTGCTTTATTAACGAAGTAAGTTGATTTGATTTTGCTATCGCCAAATCTCAAGTGAGAAACAGTGATACCACCTGATTTTTTGGAGTCGTAAGCAAAGTATGCCTGAACGTTTTTATCAGTATGGTCACCGATGATTTTGATGGAGTTTTTGTTAGCGCCAACTGTTCCGTCAGAGCCAAGACCCCAGAATTTACATTCAACAGTGCCGGGAGCTGCAGTTTCAGGGTTTTCAGTGATTTCAAGAGAAAGTCCTGTAACGTCGTCCTCGATACCGATAGTAAACATTTTTTTGCTATCTGCTTTATCAAGTTCTTTATAAACTGCAATAATCTGAGCAGGAGTAGTATCTTTTGAACCAAGACCGTATCTACCGCCGATTACTTTTGCATCTTTGAATGCAGAATCAGAAAGAGCAGAAACAACGTCAAGATAAAGTGGTTCGCCAAGAGCGCCTGGCTCTTTTGTTCTATCAAGAACTGCGATTTTCTTAACAGTTTCAGGAATAACTTTAAGAAGATGTTTAACTGAGAATGGTCTATAAAGTCTAACTTTAACAAGACCAACTTTTTCGCCTTTTGCCATTAGGTAATCGATGGTTTCTTCGATAGTTTCGCAAGCAGAACCCATTGCGATAATAACCTTTTCTGCATCAGCAGCACCGTAGTAGTTGAATGGTGCGTAGTCAGTTCCAAGAAGAGCGTTGATTTTATTCATATAATCCTCAACAACTGCAGGAACGTTATTATAATAAGTGTTTGATGCTTCGCGTGCCTGGAAGAAGATATCAGGGTTCTGAGCACTTCCTCTAAGAACAGGATGTTCTGGGTTTAGGCAACGTTTTCTGAAAGCGTCAACCTCGTCCATATTAAGAAGACCTTTAAGAGTTTCGTTATCCCAGCATTCAACTTTTGCGATTTCGTGAGAAGTTCTGAATCCATCAAAGAAATGAAGGAAAGGAACTCTACCGGAAATTGCGCTCAAGTGAGCAACTGCACCAAGGTCCATGATTTCCTGCTGATTGTTTGAGCAAAGCATAGCAAAACCGGTCTGACGGCAAGCCATAACGTCTGAATGGTCACCGAAGATTGAAAGAGCGTGAGATGCTAATGCACGAGCTGAAACGTTGATTACGCAGGGAAGAAGCTCACCCGCGATTTTATACATATTCGGGATCATAAGAAGAAGACCCTGAGAAGCAGTATAAGTAGTAGTCAAAGCACCTGCAGCAAGAGAACCGTGAACTGTTCCCGCAGCACCAGCTTCAGACTGCATTTCTGCAACTCTAACTTCCTGACCGAAGATGTTTTTTCTGCCTTCTGCCGCCCATTTATCTGTAACTTCAGCCATGTTTGAGGATGGAGTTATAGGATAGATAGCAGCAACGTCGGTAAACGCATAGGACACGTGGGCCGCAGCAGTATTACCGTCCATGGTTTTTTTAATTCTTTCCATGTTTTTTTCCTCCTTGATTTATGTTAACAATTTTTAGCTTATAATACGAGACTTCGAGTAAAATCCCTAAAATCTCAACATATATAATAGCACTTTTTTTTCTTTATGTAAAGTTTATTTAATATATATTTGTTACATTTTTGTTAAAAAAGCGTTTTTTGCGGCAACAAATTCAAAAAAAGAGTGCCTTTTTGATAAAGACACTCGGATTTTTAATCTTTTATAACTTTTACGTAAAAATTTCTCGTTCTCGGCCCGTCAAATTCGCAGAAATAAATTCCCTGCCAGGTACCAAGAAGAAGTCGCCCTTCGGAGAGAATAACGGTCTGGCTGCTTCCGACGCAGGACGCTTTCAAATGGGCGGAAGAATTTCCCTCAAAATGCAAAAATTCTCGCCTGTCGGGAAAGGCCTTATCAAGCCCCAGAAGAATATCGTGGATAACGTCGGGGTCGGCGTTTTCGTTTATTGTTATTCCTGCCGTTGTATGAGGGCAGAAGATTATGACCTGCCCGTTCTCTATACCACTTTCTCTGACGGCTTCACGAACTTTTGAAGTTACGTTATAGAGGTTTTCTCTTTCCGTTTTAATTGAAAATTTATAAATCATCTTCCCATCCCGAAGCTCTTTTAACTGCTTTGTGCCAGTTTTTGAGAAGGGCCTCTCTTTCCTTTTCTTCCATACTTGGCGTATAAACCTTGTCAAGTCGCCAGTGGTTTTTTATTTCGTCGGTATTTTCCCAGAAACCAACGGCAAGCCCCGCAAGATAAGCCGCTCCAAGAGCAGTAGTCTCTCTTATCATCGGTCGGCGGACAGGACAAGACAAAATATCCGCCTGAAATTGAATAAGTATATCGTTAATGGATGCACCACCGTCAACTTTAAGCTCTTCAAAAGGAATACCCGTATCCTTTTTCATAGCGTCAAGAACGTCTTTCGTCTGATATGCAATTGCTTCAAGGCAAGCTCTTGTTATATGGCCTTTGCCACTGCCTCTTGTAAGCCCGAAGATACTTCCCCTTGCATACATATCCCAATAGGGAGCCCCAAGCCCCGTAAAAGCAGGAACAACGTAAACTCCGCCGTTATTTTTAACCGAAGCGGCCAAATCCTCACAGTCAGAAGATTTTGAAAAGAAGGAAAGCTCATCACGAAGCCATTGAATTATGGCGCCGCCAACAAAAATACTTCCCTCAACTGCATAGGAGATTTTTTCATCTGTAACTGCTGCAATGGTGCTTAAAAGCCCCGACTTGCTTTCGCAGATAGTTTCTCCCGTATTCATAAGAAGAAAACATCCCGTTCCGTAAGTATTTTTTGCCTCTCCTTTTGAAAAACAACCTTGCCCGAAAAGTGCGGCTTGCTGATCTCCTGCAATTCCGCTTATGGGAACTTTTTCGCCGAAAATCTCCGTCTCGCCAAATATTTCACTGCTTTTGCAGACTTTCGGAAGAATTGCTTCGGGAATGTTGAGTTCCTTTAAAATATATTTATCCCAGCAAAGCTCTCTTATATTGAAAAGCATTGTTCTGGAAGCGTTTGTGTAATCAGTTTTATGGACTTTGCCGTTTGTGAGCTTCCATAAAAGCCAGGTATCAACGGTGCCAAAAAGGATTTCGCCTTTTTCTGCTTTTTCACGGGCGCCGTCAACGTTATCCAAAATCCACTTGATTTTGGTAGCGCTGAAATAAGCGTCGATTAAAAGCCCCGTATTTTCTTTGACGTATTCTTCGAACTTGCCGCCTTTTAATTTTTCGCAAATGGGGGCCGTTCTTCTGCATTGCCACACAATAGCGTTATAAACGGGGCGGCCCGTTTTTTTATCCCATAGTATAGTGGTCTCACGCTGATTTGTTATGCCTATTGCGGCAACTTCTTTTATATCGATTCCACTTTTCTGGATAACCTCTGTCAAAACGGAATATTGAGTCAGATATATATCCATAGGATTATGCTCAACAAAGCCCGTTTTGGGATAAATCTGTTCAAATTCTTTTTGCGCCATTTCTACGATATTTTGCTCTTTGTCAAAAATAATGGCTCTTGAACTTGTTGTTCCCTGGTCAAGAGAAATAACATATTTTTTCATAAAATACCTCCAAAGAGATTTGATTATACTATATCACAAAATAAAGGTTTTTAACAGTTGAATTTCCCATATTGCAAAAAATACACAGAAATATTGAAAAAAATATAAATATCGTAGACTTTTCTTTTCAAATAGTGTAAAATAGTGTAAAATAACAAATGTTAAAAGGGAAAATTTCGGCATTGAAAGGAGAAAAAATATGTCTATGCAAATGACCTTTCGCTGGTATGGCGAAGGAAACGACAAAATTAGCCTTGCTGATATTAAACAAATCCCCGGCGTTACGGGAATCGTTTGGGCGCTTCACGATAAAATGCCCGGCGAAATTTGGGAAAAGAACGAAATTCAGAAAGTCAAGGATCAGCTTGATAAATATGGATTTAATATGGATGTGGTTGAGTCCGTAAACGTTCACGATGATATTAAAATCGGTCTTCCCACCAGAGATCAATATATCGAAAATTATAAGCAGACAATAAGAAACCTTGCACCGTTCGGTGTTAAAGTTATCTGCTATAACTTTATGCCTGTTTTTGACTGGACACGTTCAAACTTGTTCCGTGAGGTAGGCGACGGTTCAACTGCCCTTTTCTATGAAAAAGGCATGATTCAGGATGACTATAACGCTATGGCGAAATATATTCTTGATTTTACCGAAAAATATAATATGTCTTTTCCTGGGTGGGAACCTGAACGCATGGCTAAACTTGATGAACTTTTTAAGGCATATG
>JAFZHO010000099.1 GCA_017554835.1 Clostridia bacterium | reverse complement strand
CAATTATTGACCCCGTTTCCCTTCAGGAACCCGTATATTCAGATGGTGGCGACGTTATTTATATGATGGACCAGATAAAAGACGAACAAAACTATGATGATAACTGGTTGGATGAAATCTCAATTAAAGACACTATTAAAAATCTTTCCGAAAGAGAAAAACTTATATTATCTATGAGATTTTTTCACGGTAAAACCCAGATGGAAGTCGCTTCAGAAATAGGTATCTCTCAAGCGCAGGTTTCACGACTTGAAAAAAATGCAATAGACAGAATTAAAGCCCTATAATGTTGTAAAGTATAATACTTTACAACATTATAGGGCTATTTATCATCTGATTATTTTTCGAATAAAGGAATTCAAAAATACTTTTATATCTTCTACCTTGAAAATATACGCAAAAGCAATATATAACAAAACGCCAAAAACAAGAGTAATAGCAAAGGAAATAAAAATACCAAGATTTATCAAAAGAATGTTATATAAGAAATACATCGCCGCTGCAACAATTACAGAAATAACTAAAATCTTAATAAACAAAAACGAGATATTTCTTTCGTCCAGTTTTCCGATTTTCTTTTTAAGACTGAAATACATCAGAACGGCGCTTGATACTGCCGAAATACTTGTTGCAAGAGCAAGGCCCGAAATTCCCATAAAACTTGACAAAATAAAGTTCAAAACAATATTTATAATAATTGCATAAATTGAATTTCGTATTGGTGTTTTTGAATCTTTCATTGAATAAAAAACCTTTATAAGAATATCTCTCAAAGAAACAAAAACCATACCGACGGAATAGCAAATAAGCGCCGAAGAGGTTTCAAGCATTGCTCCTTTATCAAAAGAGCCACGCATAAATAAAATAGTAACAATTTCTTTGCTGAAAATTATAACTACAAAACTTATCGGAATTATAAGACAGAGTATTGCAGATATTGCTTTGTTTATCATTTTTTTAAGTTCTTCAGTTCTATTTTCTGAAACAAACTGAGATATCTTAACAAATGTAATTGTTATAATACTGAAAATCACAATATCCTGAATAGCCGTGTTTATAACAGAAGCGTAATTAAGGTTTGATATTCCTCCAACTGCAATAGTTGAAGCAAGACTTTTATCGATAATTTTATTAATCTGATTTACGCTTACTCCAAGAAGAACAGGTAAAACTATTTTAACAGTCTGAATAACGTTTTTATTTTTTATATCTATGCAGGGATAAAATTTATATTTTTCTTTAATAAGTGATGGTATAAGAAAAAACATCTGAGATGATAAAGCAATTAAAATACCAAATCCTAAATATTCATACCCAAGCTTACTGCTTATGGCAATTGATAAAATAAGCAGAATATTCATGGGAAGGCTTACCATAACGGGAAGCAAATAATTATTTCTTATATTGAGATAACAAATAAAAAGCCGTTCCGCAGTAATAAATATAAGACACCAGGAACTGATTCTTGCAAATGATGCCGCAAGTTCAAGGGTTTTTTCATCAAAGCCAACCGCAAGAATTCTGACAAAAGGTTCTGCAAATACTGTTATAAAAAGAATTATGCCAAAAGAAATAATGGAAAAAACCGTGATAATAGTATTTGAATATTTAAGTGCAGCTTTTTCTCCCTCATCTTTTTCAATCTGAGTAAACATCGGAACGTAAGCGGTTACAATAGCATTACCCAAAAAAGCAAAAAGCAAAATCGGAATATCGCATGCAATATTATATGCATCGCTTATATACCCCGCTCCGTAATAATACGCCAAAACTGAGCTTCGCAAAAAGCCGATAAATTTTATTATTATACTTAAAACCATCATTAAAAACGTGGTTTTTTTAACTCCGTATTTACCCACCGGCAACTTCTCCCCAAAATATTATTTATTAATATAATTTTGAGCCAAATCCATTTTTTCTTTATACTCTTCCGAAGATACTTTCCCCTTGCGAAGAAGATAGTCTCCAAAATCTTCGTTTAATATCTCTTCGTTGACGATATCCTCTCTTTTAAAAACTTTTAGAAAAGTTTTTAAAACAATTTTTAAATCGCCGAAAAAAGTTATATTATTTATGTATTCAATATCATATTCAAGTTTTTTCTCCCAGGAAATATTATTTCTTCCGTTAACCTGGGCAAGTCCCGTTAGCCCTTGACGAACACTATGCCTTTTTCTTTGTTCATCAGTCATAAAAACCATATCACGAACAAGCTGAGGTCGAGGTCCGACTATACTCATATCCCCTTTTAAAATATTAAAAAGTTCTGGCAATTCATCAAGACTTGTGCTTCGAAGAAAACTACCAAAAGAAGTTAATCTCTTTTCGTCAGGAAGAAGTTTTCCCTCGGAATCTTTTTCATCAGTCATTGTTCTGAATTTATACATCATAAAAAGATTTTCATTTTTCCCCGGCCGAATCTGTTTAAAAATAACAGGACTTCCGAGCTTTATTCTAACAAGAATAAACGTTATAAGTAAAATCGGAGATAAAATTATTATGGCTAAAAGCGAAATAATAAAATCAATACTCCTTTTTATAAATTTACTATACATAAAAACATTCCTTAATAATTTCTATAACGCGATTTTGCTGCTCCAAGGTCATTTTAATATCACTGGGTAAACATAGACCTCGTTCAAAAATATCCTCTGAAACACTATCTTTTTCGCTTATTATATAGTCATATCCATCAAAAACCGGCTGCATATGCATGGGTTTCCATATATGGCGGGCTTCAATATTATGCTCGCCAAGTTTTTGAATAATGTCAAGTGGTTTAACTTTACAGTCTTTATCTATTAAAATGCAAGATAGCCAAAAGTTCGGTTCAGAGCATTCGGGATATGGATTCATAGTCAAAGGCAAATTCGAAAGACCTTCTTTATAAATATTATAAATTTCCTCTTTTTTTGCCTTATGCTCATCAAGATGAATAAGCTGACCTCTACCGATTCCTGCAACTACGTTACTCATACGATAATTATATCCTATTTCTTCGTGCTGATAATAAGGGAATGGTTCTCTTGCCTGGGTTGCGAGAAATCTTGCCTTCTTAATCATTTTTTCATCCTCAGAAACAAGCATTCCTCCGCCGGATGTTGTTATAATTTTATTACCATTAAATGAAAAAACTCCAAATTCTCCGAAAGTTCCTGTTTGCTTTCCTTTATATTTAGCACCAAGGCTTTCTGCAGCATCCTCAATTAAAATAGTATTATGCTTTTTGCATATATCTCTTATTTCATCAAGTTTTGCAGGCACGCCATATAAATTAACGATAATAACTGCCTTTGGATTAGGATATTTCTCAAAAGCTTTTTCAAGAGCTTTTGGGTCCATATTCCAGGTCTCTCTCTCGCTATCTATAAAGACCTGCCTTCCTTTTTCATAAGAGACGGGATTAACAGTTGCAGAAAATGTCAAATCAGAGCAAAAAACTATATCATCCTGCTTGATATCAGATAATATTGCCGCAAGATGAAGGGCAGACGTTCCTGATGCAAGTGCTGCAGCATTTGAAACTCCCACGTATGAAGCAAGCTCTTTTTCAAATTCGTCAACATTCTTTCCAAGTGGCGCAATCCAGTTGGTATCAAACGCTTCTTTTATAAACTCCTTCTCCTCACCATGCATGGTAGGAGTAGAAAGAAAAATTCTTTCGTTTTCCATAAAAATACTTCCTTAAAAAACATATTAAAGCATATCCCATGAAAAATTTCAGGATATGCTTTTTTATTAATCAATTACCTTTACTGAAATTATCTCGCCAAAAGTCTGAACATGGCCGTTTGAAATACCAAGAGTATCGCCAACGGTCAAGACTTTTCCCGACGAAGTGTAATAAGCTTCTTTTGTTTCAGATCCTTTTGTTCTAAGAGTTATTAAAAGATCAAATTTATCGTCATATTCCGTAAACTTATACTCGCCGTTATCAAGACGAACAAGTTCTTTTGCTAAGGATTTCTCCACCGAAATAATATCGCCAACGGCTTTTTTGTTTTCGGCATCCTGGATATTTTTATATTCTTTTTCTATAGCGTCAACAGAAATTTGCCTTAATCTTTCTACTCTCAAAGTATACTCTATAGTTATATCTCCGCCATTTGTTGTTTTTACCTGCTTGAATTTAATTCCAACAGCGACAACTGCAAAAATAAGTATAAGTATAACAAGTAAATCAATAATATTGATTTTCCCGAATAAGCGACCTTTTTCATCAAAAAATTTCATTTTTCACTTGCTCCTTCTTGCTAATTCTCACTTGTTACATCTTCAACAGATAAAACATAACCCGAACCTACGAAATTTTTAGTTCTTAGACTTAAAAGTTTTCCAAGTTCTACTTTCTCATCAGCAGAAACCTCAACCACTACCTTAGCATCAAAGCGCTCAGGCACTGTAACTTTTTTTACTTCGCCATCATTTTCAGATACAACGTACTCAACTGCCGGCGAATAAGAAATATCTTTTATAACACCAATGGGAACGTTATTAACAACTTCAAT